>QIAN01000006.1 GCA_003225005.1 Acidobacteriota bacterium
TCAGCGTGGCGGACTACCAGGAGTTCGTGAAGGGATTGTTAGCACGATTAAATGCGGGACGAAAAGCACGCTTGGCAGAAGAGATGGCGGTGATGAAGGAGTTGCCGGAGCGACGCTTGGAGTCGTGCCAGCGTGAGCGGGTGAAGGTGGACTCGGGCAGTCTGATCTATGCGGACCGCAATGTGTACTCGGTGCCCAGCCGGCTAATCGGCGAGCAGGTAGAAGCGCGGTTGTACATGGATCGAGTGGAGATCTGGTACGGCCAGAAGAAGGTGGAAGAGATGCCACGGTTGCGTGGACGGAGCAGACACCGGGTGGACTATCGCCACATCATCGACTGGCTGGTGAGAAAGCCGGGGGCATTGGAGAACTATCGCTACCGGGACGAGTTGTTTCCGACGAGCCGATTTCGCATGGCCTTTGATGAACTGAAGGACAAGTTGGGTCCACGGGGGAGCAAGGAATACCTGGCGATTCTGGAACTGGCGGCGAAGGAGAGCGAGGCAAAAGTGGATGAAGTACTACGCGGGCTACTGGAAAAAGGTGAAGGTTGGGTGAAAGCGGAGGCGGTGCGCGAGAGGCTGAGAGCAGAGCGGATCGGGAGCATTCGGGATGTACAGGTAGCCAGCGTGGACCTGCGGTTGTTTGACGAACTCTGTAGGAATGGAGAGGTGCTGCAATGAATGGGAAGATGGGCCAGGTGAGAACCGCGCTCGAGGAGAATCTGAAAGAACTGCATCTGCCGGCGATGCGGGGCTGCTTTGAGGAAACGGCACGGCGAGCGGAAAAGGAAACGTTCAGTTATGAACAGTACTTGCTGGAGTTGGCGGAGCGCGAGTGTGAACAGCGGCGGAGCAACCGCATTGTCAAGCTGCTGAAAGAGTCGGGGTTGCCGCTGGAGAAATCATTGGAGAACTTTGATAGCAAACGGCTGCCGGTGAAGGTGAGTCGACAGATGAAGGTGCTGTTAGAGGGAGGGTTCCTGGACCGCAAAGAGAATTTATTGATCTTCGGGAATCCTGGCGCGGGCAAGAGCCATCTTCTGTGTGCCATTGCGCAAGAGTTGATCGCGGTGCGCGGGAGGAAGATCAAGTACGCCACCTGTCCGCTACTGGTGCAAGATCTGCTGGCCGCGAAGCGGGATCTGCGGTTAGGCAAGGAGATCAAGAAGTTGGCGAAGTACGACGGTCTCATCATCGATGAGATGGGATATGTGCAGCAAAGTCGAGAGGAGATGGAGGTAGTGTTCACACTGTTGGCGGAGCGTTATGAACGCGGCAGCGTATTGTTGACGAGCAACCTGCCATTTTCGAAATGGGAAGGAATCTTCAAAGACGCGATGACCACAGCGGCCGCGATCGATCGCCTGGTCCATCACTGCGTAATCCTGGAACTGAATATCCCCAGTTACCGCATGGAACAAGCCAAGAAGAATCGGGACGCCGGCTTGGAGTCCGGGGAAACCAACTGACTATCATGTTTATTTCGACAACAAAAATGCGGCGGCCGATGGGCTGTGGAAAAAGCCGGGCGGTGGAAAGCGAGGAAAACCAAAAGCAGGTTTCCCTCGCTTCCCACCGCCCTTGGAAATCCCGCACAACCCGCGGGATTCCCACTTTTCCCACAGCCCCGACTGCTGCTGGTATCTTTCAAACAAGATCGGGAATTCTAATTGTCGTTGACCGGAAAGAATGCTTGACGCCGGACAGTGCCCCATGAGTTTCGCCAAAGGTCCAGGTCGCATAGAGGAAAAGATGAGTCAACCAAAGAACGGATTGAAGAATTGCACTGAAAGCGATTAAAGGTTTTCGTACACGCATGGTCATTAGACTCCCCAACCGACGATTCGGATTGTTGGCGTACGATCCAGGCTCGGGCGTCTGTGCCCACTGTTATCTTGTTTCGTTTCTTCACCTGAGACCCGATTGTTAACTATAGTCTTGATCGCCGGTCTGCTCTGGGATAGAGTTCTGACTTTAGGACGAGGAGTTGCACATGAACAGATGCATTCTCGTGGGAATGATCTTAACGTTGGCGATTGCTTTCGCCCGGCCTTCTGCCTTTGCCCAGGCAGCTGCGGAATCGGTTTTGTTGAATGCGAACTCCGCCACGGCAACCGTCAAGGCCGGATCGGCGTTGGGTTCGGCATTGAACCGAGTCAACAAGCAGCTTGCCGGGCGCGTTTCGCAACAAACGTCGCCGCCAGCACCCGGAAAAATGTCGCAAGTGGGGCCAGTTTCGACGAGTCCAGACACAGGCACTACGGTTCGCCCCGGCACCACCCCGGCGCCGGGTCTCTTAATTACCTCTATCAAGGGTGCTGTGACCAGTTGTGCCCCCACCGATCCGCCGGCTTCAGTGCCGGGCGAGACTGGAGCCCAATCGGCGCAGACGAATTGTGGCGGCCATGACTCCGCCAACAAGCCGGTGCCTCAGAAATACAAATCGGTGATGACGGTCTCGTTCTGAAGTGAGGAGCGACCTGCGGTCAGAGGGGATCGCCGTTCTACCAAGTTTTTGAGCGGGCTCTTTGTTTTTCCGACCGGCAAATCACAGTCCACGGAGAGCAATGCCCAGTTCCAGCCGACTGGAAACTCCCTGCTTTGCGTAAATGTTGCTGAGATGACACTTCACCGTCTCCTCGCTGATGGCCAATTTGGTCGCGATTTCTTTGTTGATGTTGCCGGCTTTAATGGCAGAAATGACCTCTACCTCGCGCGCCGTCAGGATTGAAGTCTCGCGGCTTTGCAGTTGCCCTAGTCCAACAGTCGGCGGTCATTCCATACAAAGGAATGCCCGAAATCCTTTCGGATAACGGAATTTTTGTTTGCCATTTATACAGGCTGAACGTTCTCAGCTTGCCAGCCCTTGGGGCCTTTGGTCACGTCGAACTGCACGGCTTGCCCTTCCTGGAGACTGCGAAATCCGCCCGCTTGGATGGCTGAGAAATGCACAAAAACATCTTCGCCAGTCGGACGACTGATAAAGCCGCAGCCCTTGGCGTCATTAAACCACTTCACTGTTCCTTGTTCTCCATTGATATTCCTAATTTCCATTTCTGAATTTGTGCTGAGCAGAATCGCCGCTGCTGAGAGGGGGTGACGCTGGTTGGCGATACCGACTTTCAACTGCCTGTGAGTCAGACCTAGCTAAATCGACTATACAGGTTTTCTGAGGGCCAATCGCTTCCACGATGGCCTTCTCTTGCGCGGGAACAGTGTTCCGGGCGAGTTTTTATCGCTCCATCGACCTCAGAGTCCTCTCGTCGGTTTTGCGACCGGCCCTGATTCGCCAACAATTACTTCGTGCCAGAGCCGCAAATATCGGCTGAATCTCATATGACACCTCTTCATCGGGTTTCGAAATCCCACGTCTCGAAAATCGCGAGACGTAGAGCACCCGGCCGGAGGGTGGGGGCCAGCCCCATTGGGCAATGCCCTTGGGCAGATTCCCTTTCGCAAGTTGCTCGAAAGGGGGTCAAAATTCGGCGGTGTGAGCCCAGGAACCATCAGGACGCGCGCAAGTCGCGACGAATCAACGCGGAGTCGAGGAAGAAGCCGAGCCCGACTGTTAACGGAATAGCGCCGAAAGAGGCAGCGATCCAGGCGTCGGGTTCGACTCGCGCGATGAGCGTGAAGGTGATCATGTAACCGATTGCACCGGCGACCAGCAGTATGCCGGATCGGCGCGATCGAGCGGCCTCAGTGAGGTCCGGTGCCATAGGTACGGTAATGCCGCGAGCTATCGCCGCCATACGTTCCTCGCTGCGAAGCTTGCGCACGCGGTAAAACGTGTACATAGCGAATGCCGCGGTGGGCATTCCCAAAAGCATTGTCACTGCTACTAAACCTGTAAGGTTGTCCATGGTGTTTTCCCCTCCGGGTGCGCTGTCGGCGCAGGTCGCGGTTGAAGGCCGCTGTGCTTATAGATACGGAGGGAACGTACAGACGGTTCCACGGAATCTAAGGTGCGCCACAAAGGTTCAGGCGGCCTTTCCGGGAGGCGAAACGGCCGCCATCTGCGCGCTATCGGTCCTCAGTAATTCTGAGGAGGTTCGCTTCTGTCGGATTTTTGGATCGGCCGAGCTGCGAGTTTGTCCGCGGATTTGTGTTCCTCGCGTCTGTCCTCGGGCCGGTAAGCGCTGTTCTCGAAGCCGCTGCTTTCCGTTCCCACCGGCTTCATGGAAACGACTTGATAAGCCCGCGTTTTCCGATCTCCATCGGGAACTTTAAGGTACATTTTATCGTTCTTGATCTTAAATTCGCCTTCCTTGCCGATGGGAAGAATTACCGGATGTTTACCGTCCACGGGACGGATGTGGTACTCCACCTCATCGGTACGCAGCAGGTACTGCGGACATAGCTTCTCATTCGAGTTGACGGCCGTAACTCCTGCTGAGGCGAAAATGCTTCCCAGCCCGGTGAAGCCTCTTTCTTTGGCGCCGCAAGGGACGGCTTCCATCTTTTCAAGCATGCCGCGCTCGGCCCCGTGTTTCTTCTTATCGGCGCCGCTCGAGGAAGGAACCATCAGAACCAGCAGCATCGCTGTTAATGCTGAAATCTTCATGCTCATAGACACCTCCCGATAGAGGATCTCCGCTGCTTCATTGGTTTCGTTCTGCCGGAGCCGCCACTCGAATCAGAGTTGCCGGCGCCGGGTTGATAGCGGCCCGCGGGTTGGAAGTCCTGTCGATCGACTTCCAATTCGTGGGCCATCGAGGTTCGGTTACTGCTTAGTCTTCGGTTCGGCTATCGGGGTCTTTGGTGCTGTCGGGGGCGGCTGCTTGGTATTGCTGAACCGCTGCGCCGACTTTACAAAGGCCTGTGGGTTTTCAGTAAGCTCTTGCTGCACGCGAGGGTGAGCGCTCAGATACTGTTGAAGTTCCGGGTGGTTCTCCCGGTACTCTTCGTTTTTGGCCAACGAGGGATCCTTGGAGAGCTGCTCGGCGACAGCGGTATGGCTGCCCAGGAACTGTCCAAAGCTTGCCAGTTCGGCTTGCGTAGTGTCGTGATCGCCGCGCATATCTTCGTGGCGGTCGAAGCGTTGCTCCTGGTGCATGAAGCCGTTCGGGTTTTCTGCTACCTCCTCGCGGACTTGCGGATGCTGCTGCAGATATTCCTCGAGCGCGGGATGGTTCTCAACGAACTCACGGTTCTTGACCAGAGACGGATTCTTCCGCAACTGTTCTGCGATCTCCGGATGGCTGTCGAGGAAGCGATCCATGCTGGCAAGTTCGCCCCGGGTCACGTCGCGGTCGCCGTAGTCCTCACGGCGGGCATCTTCGCGGCGATCAAAACGCTGTTCCTGGTGCATGAAACCGTTGGGGTTCTCTCTGACTTCCTCGCGGACTCCCGGGTGCTGCTCGAAGAATTCCTGCAGTGCGGGATGGTTCTTCACAAAGGTCCGGTCATTCACCAGGGAAGGATCTCTGCGCAGTTGCTCGGCGATTTCGGGATGGCTGTCGAGGAAGCGATCCATGTTGGCGAGCTCGCCTCGAGTGACGTCACGATCGCGAACATCGTCGCGGCGATCGAAGCGCTGCTCCTGGCGCATGAACGCATTGGGGTTCTCTTTGAGCTCCTCGCGAACTTTCGGATGATCCTTCAGATAGTCGCGAAGCGCGTGACTGTGCGACACAAACTTATGGTTGTTGATTAGAGAGGGATCCTGACGTAGTTTTTCCGCGAGCTCTGGATGACTGTCAAGAAAGCGATCGAAGCTGGCCAGCTCGCCCCGGGTAGTGTCACGATCCCGGTTGCGGTCGTTATCGCTATCGCTATCCTTGTCGCGCCTGTCGCCGTCGGCATCATGCCGTTCGAAGCGCTGTTCGCGGTTCATGAAGGCATTGGGGTTTTCTTTGATCTCCTCGCGCACCTCCGGATGCTGCTGGAGATACTGTTGCAACTCGCTGTGGTTCTCGACGAATTCCGGGTTGTTCACGAGCGATGGATCTTGCCGAAGCTGGCTGGCAACCTCGGGATGACTGTCGAGGAAGCGATCGAACTCCGCCAGCTGACGCCGAGTGGTGTCGCTGTCTGGGGTTTGCGGAGTTATGGTTTGAGCACCTGCGGACGCAATCGAGATCAAAGCCGCCAGAATAATGAGCGCGAATGAATTCCTGACACGCCAGAATTTAGTTTCCATAATCTTCACCTCCTGAGTCGTGAGCCACCCTCGTTCCAAACGAGCAATGAGCGGGCCAAAGAGTGTGGTTAATGCTTTAACTTCCATGTGCCCAGTTGTTTACGAGGAAAATATAATGTTAAGCAGCAAGATGTCGTTGCGGGAAAATCTACCACACCCCGGCAAAATCGCTCTACGGGATCGACCTTACGGCGAATTGCCATCGAGGAACAATCGGACGTTCGTTTCTACGCCCAAACTTTTTTGAGTTCTCTGCGCAGGATTTTTCCCGAGGCGGTTTTGGGGATGTTTTCAATAAAGTGAATTTCACGGGGCTGCTTGTAGTGGGTGAGACGGTCAGCGACGAAAGCGCAGAGCTCTTCCTCCAACTTCTTTCCTGTGGCAAAGCCGTTGCGCAGAGCGACAAAGGCGACGGGGATTTCCCCGGCAGCGGAATCGGGTCGTCCGATAACGCCGCACTCGCGTACGGCTGGATGCTCGAGCAGAACGGCTTCCACCTCAGCGGGGGCGACGGGGAAACCCTTGTACTTGATCATTTCCTTGCGACGATCGACAATGCGGTAAAAGCCTTCCACATCGCGAGTAACGATGTCGCCTGACCAATACCAGCCGTCGCGCAGAACGGCAGCGGTGGCCTGAGGTTCTTGCCAGTAGCCGAGCATGAATTGCGGACCGCGCATTACGAGTTCGCCAGGATCGCCGGTGGAAACTTCTGCGGCGCTGGCGGGATCGGAGTTGTCCGGGCACAGAACGCGGCACTCGGTTGCGGCCAACGGATGTCCGATGGAATCGGGGCGGTAGAGTTCGGGCGTAAGAAACCCCACGTGAGTGACGGGCGAGGCCTCGGTCATCCCATAACCCTGGCAAACCAGGATGCCGGTGAGCGCGGTGAAACGGCGCGCAAGTTCGGGGGCAAGCGGCGCGGCTCCGGACTTCACCCAGTGAACGCGGTGGTTTTTTGGGAACTGTCCGGCTTCCGCGGCTTGACAAAGCGAGTTCATTGCCGGCGGAACAAGCGGCATCATGGTGATGGATTCGCTCGAGAGCAGCGACGTCACCTGCGAAACTCCAAAGCGACACATGAGCACGAGCGTGGCTCCGAGTATGAGTGCGGGGTTGAGAACCACGTTGAGTCCATAGATGTGGTAAAGGGGGAGAAAACCTAACAGGATGTCATCGCGCCTGAGCGGGGTTGCGTTAGGCCCAATCAACTGGTAAATATTCGCGACCAGATTGTAATGCGACAACATGACGCCTTTGGGCAGTCCAGTGGTTCCGCTGGAGTAGGGAAGCGCAGCGATAAGCTTACCGGATGGCTGCTCAGGACGAGGAATAGTGGCAGTGACAGATTTGAGCAAATCAGGGAAGGGTTCGGCACCTGACGTGTGCTGTCGGGTCGCATAGACACGGCGAAGACAGGGAAGTCCGGAGAGATCAATCCCGTCAATATTGGGGCCGTCGGTAATCAGCATTGCCGCGCCGGAATTTTGCAGTTGATAGCGTACTTCACGCTCGCGGTAAGTTGGGTTGAGCAGCGTGGGAATGGCTCCGGCCAGCGTAGCGGCGTGATAGGCAGCACAGAATTCCCAGGTGTTTGGCAGGAAGATAGCGACAACCTCACCCGGGCGCAGTCCAGCGGCGACGAGGCCACGCGCGAGAGATTCGACTGTATCTCCGTATTCGGAATAGGGGAAGCGGCGTCCGCAGGAGGAATCGATGAGGGCGATCTTCTGCGAGTTGCGCCGGCAAGAGGCGAGGATCAAATCGTGGAGGAAGAGGTTGCGCGCGTCGGCGTGGAGCTGCGTGCGGAGCATGCGGGCACGATTTTACCTCACGCAGAACCACGAAAATGGGGTTTCAGAACAGCGAGACGGGTCGAGGACAGCTAGGAGATTGATCTAGCTGGCGAGTTTGCGGAGGAATTCCCGCTCGTCCATGCGGTACTTGAAGGCTTTGCGGCCGTCGATGAAGACGACGGGGACCTCATCGTTAAACTGGCGGCGGATTTCGTTATCGGAATCAACGTCGATTTCACGCAAGGTGAAGCTGCCATGGCGGGAAAGCTTGATCAGGCTTTCCTTGACGACTTCGCAGAGATGGCATCCCTTGCGGGAGTAAACCACGACTTGGCGGGCGTCTGGCACGGAACGGATTTTAGCGTTTCAGCGGTCCAGTTTCCAGCCTGAAATAGCGGGAAATCGAGCTCGGGTCGACCAATGCCAGTCCGGGATGGCGTTGTGACCGAAAGGAGGATGAGTCGAAACTCGATCAAAGTGAGGTAGGGTTGCGGCGAAACTCAGTGTCCTGAGCAGGCGCTAAGCGCTAATCATGGGGTCAAAGCGGTAGAATCCCTTTCATGCCAGATCAGCAAGGGAAACCCCTTCGCGGTAAGACTGTCCTTATCACGGGTGCGGCTCGGCGGCTGGGACGAGCGTCGGCCCTGGCCTTCGCGGGCGCGGGCGCGGATGTGGCCATCACGTTTCTCAATTCCGCGCGGGAGGCGCGAGAGACGGTGGTCGATTTGTCGGGGCTCGGAGTGCGAGCGTTTGCGCTGCGCTGCGATGTAACGGACGAGAAGAGCGTGAAGGCCACGATGAAGGAAGTAGCCCGAGAGCTGGGGACGATCGACATTCTCGTGAACAATGCAGCCAACTACGAGACGGCGGAATTTGAGCGGATGACGGTTAGACAATGGGATCGAATGTTTGCCTCGAACACTCGGGGGCCATTTCTAGTTTCGCGGGAGGCGTTGAAGTGGCTGCGGGATCGGAAGGGAAGAATCATCAATATGGGTTCGCTGGGCGGGTTGAGGCCGTGGGCAACGCACGCGCACTACTGTTCGTCGAAGGCGGCGCTGCACATGCTGACCAAGGTGATGGCCAAGGCGCTGGCGCCGGAGATTGCGGTGAATGCGGTTGCTCCCGGAATGATTGATCTGGGCGAGAAGTCGGCTGCCAGCTTTATGAAGCGCATGGCAAGACAGACGCCGATGCGCCGGAACGGGCAGGCGGAGGAGATTGCGGCTGCGGTGTTGTTTTTTGCGACGGCTCCACACTTCATTACGGGAGAGGTGCTGACGGTGGATGGGGGGTTGGGGCTTTAAGTCGAAAAGGATCAGGCATCGGCCGAGGTCGGATCGATCATGCGCTTGACCTCGGAGACGCGGTTGGCTGGGAATCCTCCTTGTTTGGCATGTTCTTTGACCATTTCCTCGTTGGGAGCGATGTACACGCAATAAATTTTGTCGTCAGTCACGTAGCTGTGCACCCATTGAATCTGGGAGCCCAGATTCTGAAGTACGCTGCAGGATTTCTGCGAAATGGCCTGAATCTGCTGCTGCGTCAAATCTCCTGCCTTAGGGATATCTCGCTCGATCACATATTTCGGCATGTGTGGCTCCTGTCGGTAATAAATTAAATGCAATTGTTCATGGGGCGAAGACCGCACGCACCCTCCTGAACCCCCTCAACAATCCGGCTATTCTAATCGCTAAAGCGACGGATTGCTATTTGGGGTTTCGGAATGTGGTGATGCCATTCAGCATTCATTGCTATGCCGCTCCCTGCTCGCTGTATATTGGGGCGAATGAAGAAATCCAGAAACCGTTCATCTGCTCTGCCCGCTCCTTCCGTAGCTAAGACTTCTCTCACTGCGAAGGCCCATTCGTTGACCGTCCCCAGCGTTGGTCGCGTGGCCGTGGCGATTATGGCGGCGGGGAAGGGAACGCGGCTGAAGTCGCAATTGCCCAAAGTTCTGCATGAGGTTGGCGGAAAATCGCTGCTGGCGCACGTGGTTGCCGCGGCTACGCAGGTTGTGGCAGAGCGAGACGTATACGCAATCGTTGGATATGAAGCGGAGCGGGTGCGCACGGAGCTAGCAAATTCCGGTATTCAATTCGTGCTGCAGGCGGAGCAGCGAGGCACAGGGCATGCTCTGATGGCAGCGCGGCAGGCGCTTGCCGGCTACGACCACGTAATCGTGCTTTCCGGCGATGCGCCGCTGATCACGGCGGAGACAATTGGGCGGTTGCTGCAATTTCATCTTGCCGAGAAAGCGGCGATGACACTATTGAGCACAGACTTGGAAGATCCCACAGGCTATGGCCGCGTCATCCGCAAAAGCGCGCGAAGTGCGGAGGTGAAGGCGATTGTCGAAGAGAAATCGGCGACCGCGGCCGAGAAGAAGGTTCGAGAGATGAATGCGGGGTTCTATACGTTTTCGGTGCCGGCTCTCTATGGGAATATCGGAAAGCTTTCGACCTCCAACCCGCATAGCGAATACTACCTCACCGATATGGCGGAGGTTTTGCGGAGGGCGAAGCAGCGGGTTGTGGTCTACAAGACAGATGACGCCAATGAAGTGCTTGGGGGAAATACGCGGGCCGAGCTCGCGGCCATCGATGAGAATCTACGGCTGGCCAAGTGCCGGCAATTGATGGCAGAGGGCGTAACCATCTTTTATCCGGCAACGTGCGTGATTGATTGCGAAGTGGAAGTTGGCGCCGATACCGTGCTTGAGCCGTTCGTGCAGATCCTGGGGAAAACGCGGATTGGCTCCGGATGCCGAGTGCGCTCCTACAGTGTGATCAAGAATTCCGAGGTTGCTGATGAGGTGACGATTCGGCCTGGTTGCGTACTGGAAGGCGCGCGCGTGGGGGTGGGCGCGGTGTTGGGACCCTATTCGCACTTACGGCCGGGGAGTGAGATTGGGGAAGGCGCGCACGTGGGAAATTTTGTAGAGACCAAAAAGATCAAGCTGGGTAAGGGATCAAAGGCAAATCACCTTACGTATCTGGGCGATGCCGAGATCGGTCGAAACGTAAACATTGGAGCCGGAACCATCACCTGCAACTATGACGGTGTAAACAAGCATATGACTGTAATCGAGGACGGAGTCTTCATCGGGAGCGACAGCACCTTGGTGGCTCCGGTGCGCGTCGGGAAAGGCGCATATGTGGGCGCGGCTTCTTGCGTGACGGACGATGTGCCCGAAGATTCACTGGTCATTGGGCGGGCGCGGCAGATCGTGAAACAAGGATGGGCGCGTGAGAAGCGTGCGGCGCGTCCAACGACGAAGTAGCCTGCAGGCCATTCCTCCAAGGAGACCGCAACAGCCGGCAACAATTCCCGGCGGCCCTAGGAACCGAGAGTTGTAATACCTTAGTCATCGGGGACTGCGGAAAACGCTGCTACAATCGCCGCTAGATCCACAGGAAAACACCACCTGCATCGAGGAAGCTAATGTATAGGTTCCCCCGAGCCATGCTGGCACTCCTGGCGTTTGCTGCCTTGTGTCTGCCCACTCATGGCCAAGTCAGGGCGAAACGTGCCCCGGCAGCGACTTCGGCTGCGTCGACATCTCTGCCATCAATCCGCCGGGTTCAAGTTCTCGGCAATCAAAGCGCGGTTGAGATTGAGATTGAAGCCAGCGAGCACATGGCGCCGCAAGCCCAAATGTTAACCGGCCCGGATCGTCTGGTGGTGGATTTTCCCAATGCCGTTCCCGGAAACCAACTGCGCAGTCAATCCGTGAATCACGGGGGAGTCAAGGACGTTCGAGTCGGCCTTTTCACGGCCAATCCGCCGGTGACGCGTATTGTCTTCGATTTGAACGCGGCCCAGTCTTACCAGATTTTCCCTGCCGGACGAACTGTAATCGTGAAATTGAGTGGAGACGCGGCGGACAAATCGGCTGGGGTGGATGATTTTCCGGAGACCGGTCCCCCTGTGGCCAGGCCAGGCCTAGTTAACACAAATTTCCCCGTGCGACCGTTGCCGCTCTCCACCGCGCAAGCTTCGGCCAGGCCCTCCCTGGAAGTTTCATTCAAGGATGGGTTGCTGGCAATCAGAAGCAACAAGGCTAGCTTGTCCGAAGTTTTGTATGCAGTTCATCAGCGTACTGGAGCCGACATTCCCGTGCCCGCGGGCGCCGAGCAGGAACGGGTAGCGGCCGACATCGGCCCGGGCCCGGCGGCGGAAGTACTGGCGCACTTGCTGAACGGCTCGAGGTTCAATTTTTTGATTGTGAATTCTGCCAGCGATGCGCGCGTGCTAGACCGCGTGATTCTCAGTCCGCGAGGCGAAGGGGCAATGTCGCAGGCTTTAGCGTCAGCGCCGACAGAGGATAGCGGTACTGACGAAGCCACGCAACCCGAGGCCGCGCCGGAACCTGCTCCGCCGCCCTCACCAGCCCCACCCCGCCCGCTTGTGCCCGGCACTCCACCCGACACCAATCCGCAGGAAAACGATCCTCCAGATTAAGCTCCGGGTTTTTCAGGGGTACGTAATGAGCCGGACCGGGACGGGAGAGGTCCCGGAAACCGCCGCGCCAGTGGAATTGGTGCCATTGCCGCAGCCAGCAGCATTGAGGACGGTCACGTTAACCGAGTTGTTGCCGGTGTCGACGGAATTAATGAAGACCTGCAGGAATCCTATGATAGTGACCGAGCTGGTCCCGCTTCCGTTGATTGCGGGTGCGGGGGGGGCGCTGTCGTAAATCGGAAAAGATACGATGGAGTTGCTGCTGGTGATGACGCTGCCCGTGCTGAGTCCCAGCGGATTCGCGCTTCCCGCCCTGATTTTGTAAGGGTACGAGGATGGATCGAGCGAGTCCTGGCCCATGCCCGGGCCGTTACCTGTTGCGCGGATAAGACATTGTGCGCCGAGAACCGAATCGCTCTTTACGTTATTCTGGCCCAGGTCGACCGTACCTTCGCCATTAGTGCCGCACTGGTACTGCGTGGTCTGATCGCAACCGGCGACCGCTTCCTGGAAATCCGAACCAGCGCAAGAGGGAACAGCCGTGAAAGAAGCCGGAATCTGCCCGGGAACGTACTGAAGATTAGGAGTCCCTCCTGGACCCGAGGCGTTGGCTTGCGGCGGTCCCACCGGGTTGCCGCTGTTTGCGCAGGGACCGCTGCCTGGTTTGCAGTCGGGGAACAAATCGAACGTCCTGCCAATTACGCCTGGTGGAGTGTTATTAACCATGATCCCCGGGGTTGAAATTGATCCATCCGAGTTGCTCACGAAGGGTGTGCATCCTCCGCCGGTGCAACTCGCAGGGGCATTACCAGGGTCTTGATTGGGCACGATCCACGGCTTCACACAGCGGGGCTGCACCGGAGTTATGTTTGCAGTTGAGACGTTGCCGACGTTGCCCGAATTGGAAGAATTAAAGGCCTCGGCTGTCGCGGTGGCGCTCACACTGGCGCCCCTTCGGCCCCAGATGCGGGCAAAGAACGTTGGCAGATCGGTGCGCTGAACCTTAACCGTGACTAGGGGATTCACGCCGAATGGCAAGTCAGAGGCAGTGCAGAATTGCGTGTCAGAATTATTGGGGAATGTAACCGTAACCTGGGCGGGTAGAAGAGCGATGCCGCCCATAGTGTTCTGTGTCGCCACCGCCTTCGCGACCGAAGTGGCCAGCGCGCATGCTTGCTGCCACGGGTTGATCGCTCCACTGTTGGAGGGATCGCCAGTCATACCAGTCAGGGAAAGAACTCTGGCTGCGGCCAAAGCCGCCGTGTCAGCGGAGCGCTGTGACTCGGCGTTGGCGAGATAAAGAGTGACTACGTCAATGGAAAGGGCAGCCATGGCGAGAATGGCAACCATGGCGAGCGCCATCAGCACCATGGTGACCCCGCTTTCGCTGGTCCTTTGTGGCCGAAGATCCCATGACCCGCGAATTGCCGGTGGCTTCATTAAGATTCCTCAGTTTTCATTGAAAGCCACCGCAGTGGTGTTCAGGGTGCTGATGCCGGCATAGGTCGCTGCTGGCACCAGCAGCGTAATCACACTATTGAAACGCCACTTATAAGCGTAGGTGATGCTGACGCATGTTCCCACCACGTTAACCGTATTTCCACTGCTCGGCTGGGATGTGCATCCCGTCGGGCTTGAAGCGCCCGTGGGTGGGAAAACATATCCTCGGTTAATCGCAAGGGTGAGGCCACCAGTCGGACACCCGTTGCCAGTCGCCGTATATGTCCAGGTCAAACCACTTGGAACGGAGGGGGTGCTCGGATTGAGACCGCAGTCGTTTATGTCTACCCCTTCCAGATATTTGTCGACAACCCGCAGAGCAAGGTCGACGGAGGCAGGCACCGGATTCGATGGGTTGCCAAGGTCGTTGGCGGGCGCGGCGGCAGCAACGCGTGCGCCTTCTCTCGCGGCGTTGGTAAGCTTCTGCTTCAAGGTGAAGGCCCCGCTGAAATCGAAAATTCCGACAACGAATACCAGCAGCAAAGGTAGGGAAACAGCCAACTCCACGATCTGCGCCGCGCGGTCATCGGAGCACAGGCGACGAGTTAGCGTGGTCGGGCAGCGGTTGAGGCGGATCCATTCCATCATTGGCTTTCCATCTTCATGCGTGCCTGCGCCGGCACAAATATTCGCTGGTTGTTCAGACTAGTGAATGGAAGCCAGAACTGATAAGGATACTGGAACGTGACGGAAACGCCGCAGCCTGCCAAGCCAGTGGAATTGGTGCCCGATAACTGGACGTTGTTCTGGACGCAGACGCCAGCCTGTGTCAGCTGGGTGCCATCGCACGGCGCCGCGGCCCCGGTGGTGCACAAAAACAATGCCGGGCGGGTGACAGGATACTTCTTTGGTTGGGCAGGGTCGAGTTTGGCCGCGAGCAGAGCGTTCTGCAGAGCATTGACCGCATTCTGGGCGAGCGTGGGAGGGTTAAGCGGCACGCCACAAGTGGCGCAGAGCGGAGCGACTGCCGCGCGTGCGCCCTCGCGCGCCGCGTGCGTGATTGTGCCGTAAATTCTAAAGGCCTGACCGAACCAGAAGATTCCGAGCATTACCATAAAAACAATAGGCAGCACCAGGGCTGCTTCGGCAATCTCCTGGCCGCGAGTTTCGCGTGCCAGCCGGCTCGTGGTTCTGGTGATTGACTGCGGCACTTTACACTGCACCTCTGGCCCGAGCAATTCCGTAGAGCACCACGGTGAACGCCAGCGCGACGCCATAGGGAACCTTCAACGACTCTGGATTATCGAGCGAGACTTCTGGTCCGGGCAAGCGCAAATTCGCGAAGGCTGCCAGCATGTGTCCCATGTTGCGTAAGGTTTCGCGTACCCGGCCTTTGTAAATTACCAGCACCACGGCCATCGCGCCGGCGACAAATATCGAGGCCAGCAGCAGATTGAAGATGACGCCCGGCCCCACGAATGCTCCCAGCGCGCCCGCCAGTTTCCAGTCCCCCGCTCCCAGGCTGCGCAGGATGACTAACGGGAGCAGGAGCAACAGAGCTAATCCGGCACCGAGCAGGGAAGTCTTCAACCCCTGCCACCCTCCCACCAATGTGTTGGCGGCGATCCCGACGAACAGTCCCGGTACGGTCAGCCAGTTCGGAATCCGTCGGCTGCGGTAATCCGTCCATCCTGCGATGGCAGCCAGAAGCACCGCCACAGCCAGAATTACCGGCTTCAAATCAGCTCCGACCCGCGCCGAAGGCGCGCCCGCACCAATTGTGGCTCAGCCGAAGGTTGTGCGACTGATTCATTTCTGAGATTCCGGAATCGGCTGCCGGACGGTTGCTCTGCCTCATCGCCCTTGCCCTTCGGCGCCAACGCCGCGGATGCGCGGATTTTCACATAGAGGCGAGTCCAAGTCAATCGAACTAAACATATGTGTCGTTAGCACATGATATGTCCGGTTGAGATAGCACGTGATATGTCCGCTTTTCGGGCGGTGAGGATAAGAGACCATGCGAAGCATGGTTTCTTACTCGAAGGCCGCGATGGAGCGGGCAATGAAAGTACAGGAAGTAATCTTGCGGGCGATGGCGAAACGGATCACGTGGTGGCAGGCAGCGGAGATCATGGGTATTAGCGACCGGCACATGCGTCG
>QIAN01000354.1 GCA_003225005.1 Acidobacteriota bacterium
CACCCATCCAGATATAACCGTGTCCCAAGGCCGCGTACGCAGTCGCAAAGTTTGGATCGAGTTCAATGGCCTGTTTGAAGAACGGGATGGATCCGGCGTTGTCCCCCTGATTGTGCAATTCCGAGCCTTTCTCGAATGCTCTAAATGCTTCCATCGAAGAGGTGGTGGCCTCTGTGCCAATGTCGTTGTCCTGGATTGACTGCGGCAGCTCGCCCATACCGTGGCGCAAGTCTGCTGTCGCCTTCCAGATTGTGCCAAGCACTTGCTCCTCGGTTCCAGCCTGCAGTTGTGCTTTTGCGATGTAACTTCCAGTATTGCAGTTCATCGCGCTGGCAGTTATCACAAATCCCTTTTGGCCTCGTGCCAATGAACCACCGACTAACGCATTTGCGCCTGCGAGACGGCAGACTTGTTTCGCGAGATCACTAGTGAGTTTCGCATCCGCAGGTTGCCCCAGCTTCTTCAGTGCTTCCATTACATCGTTTTCAGGCACCATCTGAAGCATGGGCGATCGCTCTAGCTGAACGGCAACTGCATCCTTCACAGTGCCGTCGAAGGCCGGGTCGCCCGTCGTGTTAGTGAAATCAGCAAGCACGATGGTGTGTTTGCCGGTGAGCTTCGACGTGCGGTGGAAATAGAAGTAACTGCCGCCTGCGCAAAGCGCCACAACCGTGGCTGCGACAGGAAGGACTATCACCTTCCAGTGCTTTCTAAATCTGCCTGTAGTCGCCGGATTCGCCGTTGTAGGCAGCCGCGCAGATTCCGTGTCGCGCTTGAGTCGCTGCAAATCTGTGCGAATATCCGCCGCACTCTGGTAGCGTAACTTCCGGTCTTTTTCAAGTGCCTTGTTGACGATGCGTCCTAGTTCCGGCGACAAGTCAGGATTCACTTGTGCTAGCGGGGTCGGGGCTCGATTCAGAATCGCCTCGTGTACGATGGCGGCTGTGTTGCCTTGAAATGCCATCCGGCCCGTCACCATCTCAAAAAGCACCGCACCGAAAGAGAACAAGTCGGTTCGTGCGTCCAGTTCTTCAGCACGCGCCTGCTCCGGCGACATATAGGCGATGGTGCCCATCGTCACGCCGCGGCTGGTCAAGAGTTCCCCCACCGTGGCCGTAGGCATCTGTGACACACCGACGTTTGTGCCTGCCGGGACTACCTTCGCCAGACCGAAATCGAGCACTTTGGCATGGCCGCGCTTGGTTACAAAAATGTTTCCCGGCTTGATGTCACGGTGAATGATGCCCATCTCGTGCGCGGCACTGAGCCCGTCAGCAATCTGGTTTGCGAGATCGAGCGTTTCGTCCGCGGGCATCGCTTTACCAGCGATGCGATGTTTCAAAGTCTGCCCCTCCATTAATTCCATGGCGATTGACAGACGTCCGCCCTCCTCGAGAATTTCGTGGATCGTGCAGATATTCGGGTGATTCAGTGCGGAAGCGGCACGCGCCTCACGTCGGAAGCGTTCGAGTGCTTGCGAGTCTTTTGCCAAGTCTTCCGGAAGGAATTTCAGCGCGACATGGCGTCCAAGGCTGATGTCCTCAGCCTCGTACACAACTCCCATTCCGCCCTCCCCGAGCCGCTGAAGGATGCGATAATGGGAGATCGTAGTGCCCGACACAATAGCCCCTCGATTAGGATTGGTGCTTTGTAGTGCGAGGACTGCCGGATTTGAGAGGAAGTCACCAGCCTTGTCATATTCCACTAGCAATCGTTCAACTTCAGCCCGAACCTCGGGATCGGCGCTGGCTTCCCTCAGGTAATTAACTCGCCCCGAGGAGTCCACTGCCTGTGCCGCCTCAAACAGCGCTTTAACCGTTTCCCATTGCTCAGGAGAGATGGGCATGGACTTACTTTAGGAAACCATGGAGCCAGGCTTTAGCTACGGCCCAATCCCTCTTTACCGTCTTCGGCGAGAGCTCCAGCAGCTCCGCGGTTTCCTCGACCGTCAGCCCTCCGAAGAATCGCAGCTCGACGATCTTGGCTTGGCGCGGATCGCGTTTTGCCAACTCGTGCAAGGCATCGTCCACCCTTATTAGTTCCTTTGACTTCTGGGGTGAGAACACCAGGGCTTCGTCCAACAGTACAACCTCCTGTTTGCCCCCACGCTTTCTTCGGAGATGGCCGCGCGCATGGTCGATCAGGATCCGCCTCATTACTTGCGCAGCGATGCCCAGAAAATGTGCCCGGCCTCGCCAGTTGACGGAGCGCTGCTCCACCAGCTTAAGATAAGCCTCATGGACCAGAGCAGTTGTCTGCAAGGTGTGGTCGACGCGTTCTCGCCGCATATACCGGTTTGCGAGTCGCCGCATCTCGTCGTAAATCAGCGGAACGAGTTTAGAAGCCCCTTCCTGGTTTCCGTCCGTCAGGTGGGTCAAGAGAATGGTTACTTCACTGGGGGATGTTTCCACTTAGCCACCGCCCATTGCCCTTCGCGGCCTGTTTGCTGGCCTCAATTCTATCCCAGCCCATCCGTGCTCGCAGCCACTTTCCGAAGGGCTAAAACTCCTATTACCTATTGCACCTTTACGCGACTGAAGCGCGATTTTTTGTCTGTGTGACCCCAAAACAGTCGGATTGTCGCGTTAGTGAGTGACGGCAGAAAGCTAAGACCCGTCTCGAAAAGGAGAATCTCATGGTAAGAAAGAACCTTGCACATGTCGGGCTGGCGTTGTTGTTCTTGGGGATGTTCTGTACGACGAGCTCCGCA
>QIAN01000355.1 GCA_003225005.1 Acidobacteriota bacterium
TGACACCGTGTACCGGAAGACGGGCAAGCTCAAGTTCGCCCGCCGCGTCGTGGCAGCACCCGCAATGCTAGCCTCAGGTGCTTTCCTGATTCCCGCAGCCATGGCCCATTCGGCGTGGACAGCAATTCTTTGTCTGACGGCTTCACTGTTCTTCCTGGAGTTGGTTATCAGCCCGGCGTGGGCCGTTCCTATGGATGTTGGTGGTGAATACAGCGGCACCGTGTCGGGCGTGATGAACATGGCAGGTAGTTTAGCCGCGTCCATATCTCCAATTGTCTTTGGGGTCCTCGTGCAGAGGGGATGGTGGATCGCTCCATTCTTTATCTCTGCTGGCGTCCTTCTCACTGGTGCGCTGATATGGACATCCCTCATTGATCCTGAAAGGTCCGTGGTTGAAGACACGGTCACGCCCGCTTCCGCTTAGCCTCCCCTGGCTTCGGGCAATCTCTCCGCTTGTCAAAGGCGCACGGCAGGCAATGCTAGGCGACGGGACCGCCCGCGCTTTGAAACAGCGCCACTACCGCGGGCTTGATTACCTTTCCCATCGCAGTGCGCGGAAGAGCATCCAGGAGGAGAAGGCGCGAAGGCAGTTTGTAAGTTGCTAACAACTCCTTGGCCCAAGTACGAAGCGACGGCAGATCGAGGGCATCGCCGTCATTCAAAACTACGGCCGCAGCGACGCGCTCGCCCCACTCTGGATCGGGCACACCGACAACGGCACACTCGGCGACCGCGGGATGTTTGCGCAGCGCTTCCTCAATCTCCAGCGCGGATACCTTGTGTCCCCCTGTCTTCAGAATGTCAATATTCGTCCGGCCAAGAATGCGATAGACACCGTTCTCGACGACGGCAGTATCGCCAGTTCGAAACCATCCATCGCGGAAGGCATCGCGGGTTGCGTCGGGCTTGCCCCAGTATTCCGCAAACACGCTTGGACCGCGGACTTCGATCTCGCCCGGTGTTCCCGGGGCAACCGGCTTGCCGTTCTCTGCAACAAGCTGAACCTCGACGCTTGGCAGGGGCGTCCCGACGGTGCCCGGCACGCGCTCACCCTGTAACGGGTTAGACAGCGCCATGCCAATCTCTGTCATACCGTAGCGCTCCAGCAGTGTGTGGCCGCTGATTTCCTTCCAGCGTTGGAGCGTGCTCACCGGCAGCGCAGCCGAGCCGGACACCATCAAACGCAACTTGGCGCACGACTGGCTTAGGAGTACGCGACGCTCCGGAGAAGCCGTGTCCCAGGCGAAGATAAGCTTCGCGTAAATCGTCGGCACCGCCATGAACAGAGTCAGGTTGCCGCTGGCGATAAGGTCCCACGTGTGGTTGGCGTCGAAGCGCGGCAGCATCTGACAAGTGGCGCCCAACCACAGCGCACAGCAAACCACATTGATGATTCCGTGCACATGATGCAGGGGTAAACACAGCACTATGCGATCACTGACCGACCACTCCCAAGCCTCCACCAGGCTCATTACTTGCGCCGTAATGTTGGCATGGGTTGTGACTACGCCCTTCGGTCGGCTGGTCGTGCCGCTGGTGTAGAGAATCATGGCGCGCCGCTGACCGGTGATGTCCGGGGTGATGTCCGGCAACTCTGCCGGTTGGCCAGCGGAGAGTTGGTCATACGACAACGCGCGGGTGCCACCGGCTGTGGCAATTGGCGACACCAGGGCCGCTAGGGTATCGAACACCAATGTCGACGCCCCGGTATCGCCAATAAAGTATTCCAGCTCAGATCTTGGAGAGTTGAGCGGCAACGGGACGGCAATGCCACCGGCCCGCCAGATGCCCCACTGTGTCGCTACCCACCGAAATCCGGGCGTCACCAGAAACGCCACGCGCTCTTCCTGAAGATCCTCGCGGCCGGCGAGCAGGGCCGTCGCCACCCGCCACGACGCATCCAACAAATCGTTGTAGGTGCAGGCCCCCTGCGAATCGACCAAAGCTGTGCGTCCGTTATGCCGCTCGGCGTGAGCAATTAGTGGAACCCGACTGGCGCGGCTGATCACACGCAGACTTTACTTCGCCTCCGCTGCATTGTCCACCTACCCGGACGGGCTCTTTCCGCCGCTCTGTCGGCGGACCAAACCGTGCGATTCCCGATTAATGCCGCGAGTGATGGCGAACCAGGATTTTGCGATCACCGATGGTTGCGGGAACAGCAACGTCAAAAAAACCGCCTAGTACTTGGTCCCGAGGCTGGTCACCCCAATTTACGGATGCATTTGGATTGGGGTTGTTAGGATTGTTGGGAGGGTTATCGTAGCAAGCGGCCGCCCGCACCTCAGTCCCTTCTTGGAGAAAGCGTGGCTCTGAAAGAGGGTAACTCGTCTGCCAGCGGAGGTCGTAGTTGACCCCAAGCAGTCTTTCCATCTTGGGATTGAGATTGTCGTGGCCTCGGCTCGGCCTGGATCACATCGTATTAAAACGTTTCAGTGCGGGTCGCGAATGAGGTTATCCTGTCGAGTGGCACGCATGCCTTACACACCGACACGGAAGCGATATGGGGCACTTCAGCCCTCCCCAGCCCACATTACGCGCAGGCGCTGCAAGATTAGCACTTCATAGAAAGACCTAGAAGCTGAAGGCGGCAGAAATCCGCCGCCTTCTTCGGTTGCGATGAGGGAAGTTACAACACTGTTTCATAAACGCGGATCGCAGCCGTCTTGGTTCCGTGATGCGGAACTGCCACATAGAAACGGTTGAGCTCCGGGACCAAGATGGCGGTTTTCGCGCGAAATGCCGTCGGGATGTGTCCAATGCGCTCCAAATGGTCGGCATCCTTAATTTCGAACACATCGGTGAATTCAGTGCCGGCAAAATATATGCGCTTTTGAGCGGCGCTGAAACATGCATCATCCACCATAGCGGGAGCCGCCACGCTGGTTACCACTTTTCCCGAATCGGAATCGAGGACATAGAGCCTGGCGGGCTGACGACCTCCAACATACAAGCGATGATTCGCCGAATCGAACGAGATCGTGGTGAGGCCTTTCGCTCCGGGAATCGGCCAGGTCGCAGTGACCGCGCGCTTGTCTCGGTCGAGAACTTCGACAGTGCTGTTGCCCCGAATGTCGACGAACATGCGGGAGCTGGATGGGTCGAAAGCCATCGCTTCGATATCATCGGAATCCATTTTGATCTCGCCAACCTTTTTTGCTTCTGTGGTGTCGATGATTTCCAGATAAGCTTCCGGAAGTTTTGCGTCTTTTCCGCCAGTAACGACGTATAGGTACTTGGTTGAGGGATCGTAACCACTAGAGTCCGCACCCTCGCGCACCTTGATCGTTCCCGCGGGCTGGTAAGAAGTGGTGTCATAGATCCGGACTTCACCCAAGTCGCTGTCGACCACGAAGAGTTTTTTCAAATCGCCTCGAAACAGGAGTGAATGAGGAGCTTTGAGGCCATCAATGGTGTGAATCAATTTGTTGGTTTTGGTATCAAAGACCTCCACTTTAAAGTTCTCTTCCGCGGTAGCGAAAAGCCTGTTGCCTTCGAGATCGATCGCAAAGTGATCGAAATCACCGTCCTTCAGCTCGGGCAGTGAAATGGAACGCACGAGCTTCATAGGCGCCTTCGCGGGCTCCTTTGGCTGAGTCTGGCCAGCCAGGGGAAGTCCTGCGAGCAGCCCGGCGAGGAACAAACTTTTAACTCTATTCACCTTACCCTCCATCACCAAATTTATGGTCACATGCTGATTTGGCAGCTTGACGGATTCAGGACTCGCCTTCCCAACATTCTGTCGGA
>QIAN01000009.1 GCA_003225005.1 Acidobacteriota bacterium
GTGAGAATTTAGCAGATCGGCTGCTTGAAACCAGCGTAAGAGCGCGCTGAAGTCAGGGAGCAGCTCCGAGGGCTCGCCGTTCTGGACCGGCCGTGTATTCAGGAAATCAAGCGCTAACTGATTTCCAACAAACAGAAAGCCATCTTTCCTATCTGACTTGCTTATTGCCTTCCTCATGTCGATACCCACCCTCAATATAACACCGATAATGAAACTTTTTATCGGTTAGTGCGTCCAATGGCGTGGAAGCGTAAACGTTGCTCAACGGCACGTCGTCTGACCGGGCTTCCACATCTCTAAGGAGACTGAAAATGATCAGCTATAAATATGCCGTCGTCGCTGGCAATAGGCTCTTTTATCGCGAAGCCGGACCGGAGACTGCCCCAGCTATTCTCTTGCTGCACGGCTTCCCGACCTCGTCGCATATGTTCCGCAACCTCATTCCGGCACTGACCGACCGTTATCATGTGGTTGCACCTGACCTGCCGGGGTTTGGCTTTTCCGATGCACCCAACCGTAAACAGTTTCGCTACACGTTTGAGAACCTGACCAAAGCCATCGACAGCTTTACCGAGTCAATCGGTCTCGAGCGCTTCGCGATTTACGTGTTTGATTACGGCGCGCCAGTGGGATTCCGACTCGCGTCGGCTCGTCCCGAGCGCATCAACGCCATCATCTCGCAGAACGGCAATGCCTATGTGGAGGGCCTAAGCCAAGGCTGGAACCCGATCCAGAAGTATTGGAAGGAGCCGACGCCCGAGAACCGCGCGGCATTGCGCGATTTCCTGAAGCCGGAAGCAACCAAGTGGCAATACGTCCACGGCGTGCAGGATGAATCGCAAGTAGCTCCGGAATCATATGAGCTGGACTCCGCGCTATTGGCACGGTCCGGCAACGACGAAATCCAACTTGACCTCTTTCTGGACTATGCCAGTAATGTCGCGCTCTATCCCAAGTTCCAGGAGTATCTCCGCATAAAGAAGCCACCCCTGCTGGCTGTCTGGGGCAAAAATGATCCATTTTTCCTGCCCCCTGGCGCTGAAATGTTCAAGCGCGACAACCCCAACGCTGAGGTGCATTTCTACGACACGGGTCATTTCGCGCTGGAAACTCACCATCAAGAAATTGCTGGTGCCATTCGCGATTTCCTCGGCCGCAAGGTAGCGTCAAAGACCACCGCTGCATAAGTCGGTCCGATTTGGGTGGCGCCGCAGCGTGAGCGACAGATTCTCGACGGACCGAGGCCGAGGGAACCTTAGACGAGTGCGGAGCGCAGGACATGCTCATCCGGGCCACGGCCTGCGCAGCACCCTGCGAGTTTGCCGTCAACTACGATTGCGGGCACGCTGCGGACGCCGTAATGTTTTGCCTTGGATGCTACTTCGGACTGGTGCATGTCGTGGATCACCACCTCCTGGGAAGAACCGGCGATCCGCTTGACGAGTTCGATTGTTTCCTTGCACGTTGAACAACCCGCGCTGAAGACTTCAATTTTCTTTTTTGCAGTCATGATGTTCTCCTAGATGCTCCTTTGAATTTCTTCTCTATTGCAGTCGGAACAGCTTGCCTCCTGATTCGGTCCGTCGCGACGCGGCCATGTATTCCAGAGCGAAGAGATGACGAGCAGCCCGACTCCACCGTACATGATGGGAGTCGCCTCCCACACGAACTTGCCCATAAGGACACCGCTAGCCGCAACCATTCCGAGCAGGAAAGGCTTATATCCGTGACGCGCTCTTGCCTTGAACACCATTGCCCCCAAAGCAAGAGCGAGAAATGCGACGGTTAGTGGGAATAGGTAAACCGCTGAGATTAGGAATCCGAGACCAATTGAAGTCAGCAGCCCTGCATAAGCTGGCCAGCAGGCGGGACAAGCTAGTTTGGGAAGCATCGAGAACCCGACGCTCGGCAACGCCAGCAAGCCTTGCTTCCACCTGCTTCTCACGCGTTCTCTCCATCCAGACTCTCAAGAATTGGACACTCGACGAGTGGCGCGCATCCGTCGCAAACCCTTGTGAGCTTGCGGAGGGTCTTCTTCATAGACTCAAGACTCTTGATCTTTGCTTCTATGTCGGTGATCTTCGCCTCAGCGCGTGCTCGGATATCTCCACTTGTTGTACTGCGCGACACGCGGAGTGACAGGAGTTCTGCGATCTCGGCAAGTGAGAAACCCAGTTCCTAGGCGCGCCGAATGAATTTCAATCGGCGCGCTGCCTCTGCCGGAAATAAACGATAACCGGATGCACTGCGAGGCGGTCTTGGCAGCAAACCCCTTCGCTCATAGAAACGAACTGTTTCCAGGTTGACGCCAGCCTGCTTGGCGAGACGACCGATTGTCAGCGACTTCATTTCCATACCCACTCTCTGAGTCTAAACCCCGGACTACGGTACGGGGTCAAGCGGTATTTTCCAGAATGGCATGGGGAGGTCGAATCTCCAGCGGGCGAAAAGGCCCGCAGCGACCGGAATGGCGACCAAGTTATAAGCCATTGCTCAAACGAGATTTTGGATCATCATTTCTATAGGTGGCGCTGGATAGTTCGATTGCTCCGACAACGTCGCGCGGGTCTACAGCACAGTTCCGGTTTGAGTCCATCTCGCGTGATCGCGACGCAAGTTGACAGTATACCGCTTACTGTGTAGCTTAGCTACTAAGCGAGTGTCACGCATATAGGAGTGGACTCGATGAGACCTACAGGCAAGAATCAGCACACGCTGGCCGACGAAATCGTGGGGAGCCTGGCGCGCCGACACAGCACAGCGGTGGTCCTATTTCACCACGCCGTCGCGGAGCGCCTCGGGCTGGGCCCAACCGATCACAAGTGCCTCGATTTGCTGCGCGAGCGCGGGCCAATGGCTGGCAGCGATCTGGGCGCGATCACTGGCCTGACCAGTGGCGCGATCACCGGCGTGGTTGCGAGGCTGGAGCAAGCTGGATACGTGCGTCGTGAACCGGACCCCCACGATGGGCGCAAACAGATCCTCCACCTAGCATTGGAGCTGGCGCACATCCAGGATGTGATCGGCCCATTACGAAAAGACGTAGCTGCTCTGTTGGAGAATTTCGATACGCACCAAGTCAAGGCTATCGCCGAGTTCCTGGCTCGCACTACGGACCTTATCTACCGTCATGCGGCTCTGTTGCGTGCTGAAACAGATTCTGATGTGGGCCGGACTAGCGCGACCAAACGAACGCCCTCCTCACGACCGCCAAGTGAGGGGTCCAAAATGAGAGCAAAGCGATGACACCCGCCCTCCGCAAGTTGACCATCACCGCGCATGTCACCTTCTCGGTCGTAGGAGTCAAGATCTTCTACGCCGTGGTTGGCGTGCTGGTGTTGGTCGTCGTCATGCTGCACCTCACCGGCCATGGTTTTGGGGGCCACGTTCACTGACCTCTGATGCGGAGTTGCCTTCATTCATGGGACAAACGCCGGGTCGAGAGAGGGCCGAAGCTGCCTTCGAGGAATAGTTTGTCGGGGTCCTTCGACGCGACACAGCAGTTTCCTTATTGTTTCTGCAGGCTCGAATGCACTCGTGACCTCGTGCGTGACCGAGCGCTTCTCAAAACTCGAAATCCAAAGAGTACTGGATTTGGCGGGCACCGGTTCCGGCAATCGGTTGCCTAAATCCGCGTATCGAGTCAAACCTGAGCCGAAGACAGGATTGATCTGGGAGACGTTCGCTTATAGTGCAGCGGTTTCCCAAGGCGGTAAGCAAAAGCTACGAACTAAGCGCAGGAAGCCTGAGGTGTTTCTGCTGCAAATTGGCCGGAGCGACGGGATTCGAACCCCGCGGCTCCTCCTACCAGGACATAATGAAAAGGCCAAGTCCGATGAGCGCGTACGGCGCAATCAGATCACCAATGCGACGGATTCGAGTTCCGAGCGTGCGGTTACGTGTCAGGAATCGAGCGACGCCGCACCATGCGCCTATCAAAACAAGGAACACCAGAGTGATCAAGACCTTTTCCCCGGCACTGGTACGGACGTAGAGAGGGGTGAACACCGCCAGGTCGTCACTACAATCCGCAAACGAAATGCCAGCGACCGCAAAAACCTTTGCTGCGCTGGAGCTCTTTCGAGGCACACGCTTTTGTTCTTCGTCCATCGGCCGACTCAAAAGCTTGTGAAGGCCGACCGCAATGGGCACGATGCCGAGCGCTCGAATCAACATGTGCGGCAGATGCGAGGCGGGTCCTGCTCCCAGCAGGCAGAGCCCGATCACTGCAGAGACACCCAAGTATTGGCCTAAGACAACTTGCCAGGGCTGGAAGCGCTGATCGGCAAAAAACAGCATAAGAACTATCAGGTCACCGATGTTGGCAGCGGCAAATGCGATGAGCGAAGCGACCGTGAGTGCGACAGCATGGCTGAACATAATACCGCCTAGTATATGCATCCTTCAGGCAACAAGCCTCTGCCCGTACGAGATCGTACTGGAAAATCATGTCCTCACCGGCCCTTCCTCCACCGCGGTCGGAAAGAAGGGCTTGACTCTGGACTATACTCCAGGGTGTAGCTTCAACTCAGGAGCCAAGGTAATGCAAATTGGCATCGTTGCGAAAAAGATCGGGCTAAGCGTTGATGCGATCCGCTTTTATGAGCGTAAAGGGTTGCTTCCGCGGGCGCCCAGGACAGAGGGAGGCTTCCGTCGGTATGCAGAAAACGACGTAGAGACGCTGGCCTTCGTCCGCCGCGTACAAGGTCTGGGATTCAAACTCAGTGAGATCCGAGGACTCTTGAGGCTGCGAGGGAACCGCTTGCAGCCTTGTGCACCGGTGCAGCGCCGACTGCAAGAAAAGCTGGCCGATGTACAGCGGAAACTTAACGACCTTCACAAGCTGGAGCATGAGCTGCGATTGGCTCTGCGCAGTTGCAACAAAGAGCTGCGCAAGCGAGACGCTCATTGCCCAATTTTGAGAGAAACAAACAACAGCAAACCGGAGAATGCCAAGTGAGAGTTGAAACTGCCAAAAGCGGTTCCGACCAGACTGGCTCTGGCGCGCTTCTTGTCGGAGGTTTGGCTGCCATCCTGGCGTCGACTTGCTGCCTGGGGCCTCTGGTTTTGGTTGCTCTCGG
>QIAN01000356.1 GCA_003225005.1 Acidobacteriota bacterium
CCCAGGCCGTCGACGGAAACCGCCGCAGGCCTGATGCTTGCTTTGGTGGCTAAGCCGCCATCGCCGCTAACGCCTGGCGTGCCGTTACCGGCCACCGTGGTGATCACCTTCGTCACCGCATCCACTCGGCGGATGCGGCTGTTGGGCGGCTCGGCAATGAAAAGATTGCCCACGCCGTCCACCGCCACTTGCGCGGCAGCGACCCCCGCGCTGGTAGCGGGGCCGTTATCCCCGCTGTAGGCCTCATCGCCGTTGCCTGCCACTGTTGTAATGATGTGCGTACTCGCATTCACCCGCCGAACGCGACTGCTCGTTGCAAGAAGTACATTGCCTTTACTATCCACTGCGACTCCGCCTATGCTGCCCAAATCGACGTGGGTGGCAAGGCAACCGTCGCCAATGTCGTTGATTTCTTGCGGGCAACCTGAGCTCCCTCCTGCGACAACTCCGGCGACAATGGTAGTAATCTGAGTCACTCGGTCCACGCGGCGCACGAGGGAGTTGCCGCCGGCGCCATCGCCAATAAATAAATTCCCCGCATCATCCACGGCGATAGACAGAGGTTCCAACCAGGCGTCGGTGGCGGGACAACCATCGCCAAGACCATCGGTCTCCTGCGGGCATCCATTGCCGAGACCCGCTACCGTGGTGGCCACACCTGTCACCGAATCGACGCGCCAGATTTGTGTCTCGTCAGCAACGAACAAATTGCCAGCGCGGTCTCGCGCAAGCCCGAACATGGCATCGAAGGGGGCTCCGAATCCATCGCCAGCGAGTTTAGAGAGGAGGTTGGTCACAGAGTCTAGACGCAGAAGGGTTGCCGAACCGGCTTCCGAGATGAAAACGTTCCCGGCGCCGTCAATGACAACCTGCCCCACGCTGCTCAGACTAGCTTGACGGGCGCGAAGATCATAGTCCATGGGGCCACTGGCGCCCGCCGACGTCGTAATCACGTTTGCTGCAACATCCACGTGGCGTACGCGGTTGTTCTTGGCGTCGGCAATAAGCAGATTGCCGGCGCGATCAACGTTGATCCCATAGGGATTCGCGAGGGTTGCGCTGGTTGCTGGACCGTTATCGCCTGCATAACCATAGGCGCCGGTGCCGGCGACGATTGTGATAATGCCGCTTGTCGCGTCCATTCGCAGGATCCGGTTGCCGATGCTCTCTGTAATGAACAGATTGCCCATTGCATCTGCCAGCGCCCTGACTGGCGTGTTCGCGCCTGCGACCGTGGTGATGATGTGAGTGGTCGCATCTACTCTCCGAATCCGGTTGTGATTAGTGTCCGCAATCAGCACGTTGCCGGCGCCATCCAGAGAAACTCCTTGCGGGAATGACAAGTTGGCGTCAGTTGCCAAGCCGCCGTCTCCAAAGGTACCCGGATTGCCTGCTTTGCCTCCGGCAACAGTCGTGATCACTCCTGTAACCGCATCCACGCCTCGGATGCGGTTATGGCCGGGATCCGCAATCAGGACATTGCCTGCGCCATCTACCGCCACACCGCTCGGAAGAGATAGGATCGCGTCTGTGGCGGCGCAGCTATCGCCGATATAAGTATGTCCGGCACATCCGGTCCCGCCTCCCGCGAAGGTGGTGATCTGGTGCGTTACCGCGTCCACTCGGCGGATTCGTTCATTAAAGGAATCGGCGATGAACAAGTTACCCGCAGCATCCACCGCTAGTCCGTATGGACCGTTCAAGCTGGCTTGCTTGGCCGGGCCGCCATCGCCACTGAAACCACTGCTATCGCTACCTGCAGCAGCAGTCAACACGCTGGTGACAGCATCCACCCGGAATACTTCGCTTTGACCAGATGTGACGATGTAGACGTTTCCTTGCGAGTCCGTGGCAACATCGGTGGGATTGTGCAGGTGGGCTTTGGTGGCCAGTACATTTTTCGGCCCTCCTCCTGCGATCGTGGTAATCGTTCCAATTCCCGCCCGCGCAGGCGCGCAAAGCACTCCAGCCAGGAAAAGAAAAAGTATCAATGGAAACGGATGCTTCCGGGGCATGGACTCTTCCTCCTTAACGAGGAACAACCGGAGCCCTCGTCAACCTACGAGGGATTCTGATTTCCCAACCGAAAAGCTCGTAGGGAAACCTCCTCTGCCGCAGCGATGCAAGAAGGGATTACAACTCAGAACACCGGGCAACCGAGCGAACATTATCATCGAAAACGAGCGGGGTCAACTACAGAATGCTCCTGTGTCATCTACTCCATTTGACGGATTCTGAACATTAGGGTAAACAGCGGCATGAGGTGTGACATGAAGATCGAAAAAGAAGCCGCCGTTTCGCGGAAGACGGACGAAACGAAGACGAACATGGTTGCAAGCATCGAGTTCGCTGTGCGCGCCTCGCTGCGCGAAGAATACGTTGACGCAGACTTTGTCCATCCGATTTTGGGCAGGGTTTTCGCCAAGTCTGAGGACCTGGGAGACGAGGAGGAGGACGCTGGTTACATAAAGGCGTCTTTGGTGCAATTCGGTGAAGGCATGGACCATGTCATTAGCACCGATAGGCTAGGAGATGGCATTGAGGGAAGCATTGCGGAATACTGGGAACTCCTGTTCGACTTAGAAACCGGTTACTGGAGAGAAGAAATACAAGATGAATACGAGGCTTCCGCATCTGACCTGCTAATCATCGATTGCATGGAGATCCGTCCGAAATAGCGGGGAATGGGAGTCGGTCCGGCTGCCGTCGACAGGACCATCGACATTTTCGGTGCTGGTTGCGGGTTAGTAGCGTGCAAACCTTGGCCGCTGCAATTTACTTCTGCCTTCGCCCGTGATCGGAAGGCATTGAGAAGATTGAAAGCACCCGTCGTCGGACGGGATGAGGCCGTGCGCAAGCTGAGGGCGTATTGGTCTCGACTTGGCTTCTGGCCGCTCGGTGAAACCGGGATTCATCTCCTGGGTATGGCCCAAAGGGGATCAGATGGATCACGTAAGAATTGCGAAACGCTCTCTGGCGCAGCCTCTGACTTGGCCGGCAGACGAGTCTGTTAGAACGCTGCCCTGTCACCGACTCCCAGCACAGAATCAATCAGACGTTCGCTGTTCCCACTGACATTTAGCCATCGGTAATTCTCTCCTGCATTCGCACACGCTGCTGCGCTCAAAGGGAAGGCCTGATGATGTCTCTCTCAGGTCACAAACAATCATCACGCCTGGGCGTTCCTTTGGTTAGAACGCATGCCTGTCACGCAGGAAGCCGCGGGTTGGAGTTCCGTCGTTGCGTCGCTCCCGCCACTCGCATCGGAGTTGGCAAGAAACTCCACATGAGACGGCGAAGACGCGCAGAATGAGCATTCGCTTTCTAGCGAGGATTTGCACGACGCTTTCGCTGCGGTAATTTCGGTCCGAATGCCCTCGCGGTATCGCGTTGTAGACGGAGTTGGCTTCCCATCTGCTCAAGAATCTCCACCTTCCGGCCTTGGCATCGGAGGGCAAACAGACTATTGCGGCGATTATTCGGTCAGTCTGGTGAGGCCACTTTCTGTGGGTTGACACATGCGATACAGGGACTGTGGCGACGGTGAGAAACAAACCGGTTACTTCCCGTAGACCGTCGACCCGCCTGTGACTGTGCGCACGATCTCGATATCTTTGATTTTCTCCTTGTTCGTAGTGTGAGGATCGTCTGCCAGAACGACGAAGTCCGCCAGCTTGCCAGGCGTGATAGATCCTTTGATCGCTTCCTCATGAGAGTTGTACGCACCATTGATGGTGTTCACCTGCAGGGCTTCGTCTACGCTGATTCGCTGGTTGGCCCCCCAAGTCTCTCCATTCCAGCCAGTGCGCGTCACCATGCCCTGAATGCCCATCAGAGCGGCGAATGGCCCGGGGCTGAAATCTGAGCCGGCCGCGGCTCGAATTCCGGCGTCGAAGAAGGAGCGGTACGCCATGCTTCGCTTCATGCGTTCTTCCCCATAAAAATGAAACTTGTCGGAATTGTAGTAGGCATAGGTGGTGAAGGGGGCAGGTACCGCGCCGAGCGCGTTCATGCGCCGCAGGAGATCGTCATTGATCAGTGTGCAGTGAGTGATCTTGGGGCGCACGTCGGGACGTGGTGCCGTCTGCTGCGCCCGCTCATAAGCGGTAAGCACCATGTCAATGGCTACATCCCCGTTCGCGTGGCAGTTCGGCTGAATGCTCGCCCGCTGCACCCGTTCCGCCCAGGCGTTGAGATCCTCCTGAGTCTCGGTGATATTGCCTTTGTAAGGAGGACTGCTGCCGTCATAGGGCTGGCTCAGCGCCATGGTGCGCTCGGAGAATGACCCATCGGCTGTGTGTTCCGAGGTGGCGCCAAAGCGAATCCACTCGTCTCCGAAGCCGCTGCTGATGCCGTTCTTGATCATTGCCTCCAAGATATCCCCGCTGGTCTCAAAGCTCACACGGTGCTGTAGTTCGCCGCGGGCCCGCACCTGCTGGAGCGTAAATAGATCGCCGCCTTCGTGGTGAACGCTGGTCAAGCCGTAACGTACGAACTGCTTAGAGATGTATGCCAACCCGTCGCGATCGCGCTGCTCCTTCTTTTCTGCGGTGAAGGTCTCGCGTTTGCCAACGTTGTTGAATACATCACGCGCGCGATCGGTGACTCGTCCGTTAAGTTCGCCATTTTCATCGTGGTCGTAAGTTCCGCCCATCCGGTTGGGAGTGTCCTTGTTTACCCCAGCCAACTCCAGCGCTTTGCTGTTGTAGTAGGACGTGTGGCCACCGCGGTGATGGACCACTACCGGATGTTCCTTTGAGACCTGGTCGAGATCGTGCACGTTGAGCTGGCGGTTGTCTTTCACCTTCGTGTCGTCGAAGAAGTATCCATCTATCCAAAAGCCCGCGGGTGTCTTTTGGGCTTTTGCGCGGAGTTTATCGATGATGCTGGCGATGGTGACAAACTCGACCTCATAAGGGTTGCCAACAATGACCTCATAGAGCAGGGTGTTGCCGCCTGCATGGTTGTGGCAATCGATGAATCCGGGCACGATGGTCATCTGCTTGGCATCGAAGGTCTGCGTCCGCCTGCCTATGAACGCCTTAGCTTCTGCAGTACTCCCCACGTACACAAATCGCCCACCCTTAACGGCAAAAGCCTCCACCTTCGGCATGCTGGAATCGACGGTGTAGATCGTGGCGTTGAATACCACCAGATCGGCATGGCGCGGATCGGCGTCAGCGCTCTGCGTTTCGGCGAATACGGTTGTGCCCAGAAGACTGCCGCCGGCCAGGCCAGCCACACCGGCTCCGGTCAGGCCCAGGAACTCCCTACGATTGTGGCCGTGTTTGTTCATCGATCCTCCTCCTTACCATCTGAATCACGTGATCTTCTGCCCGAACCGGCCTGTTAGACGTCCAAAGAATCATCGCGATCTTGCGGGGAGTCCACTTATTTGTGCCGAACCAACGGTTTAGTTGGGCCGCTTTTCTTCGTATTATGTCAATGATGAGCACAGCGTCACTCTCTCTCTCCAGTCTTTCTGTATCTTCACCCACGCACGGATCTCTCCGATCCTCGGCTTTTCCGGCAATGACTCAATTTTGCACAAGGACTCCAGAACACACCGGTCAACGGTTCCGTACCATTCCTCGAATATCAGAGCTGGGAGACCCGATGCACCGGGATAGTCCAAACCTCTTATCCGTGGCGATCTGACAAGGTTGAGGCATTTTCGAGAGTCCACTAGATCAAGTTTGTCGAGGGCTAAGAGGCTGCCTTTCACGGAGAAAAGATGCTCAAAGCTGTTCTTGTCAAGGTCCATCAGCCTCTCGTGGAGATGGTTATCCGTGAACTTCCAGCGGAAATATTTGTTAAAGAAGTCATACCATTCCTGCATATCAAGTCTCTGGATATACTCCAGTTCCACCTTGTGCATGAACTGTTCTGTGTCGCGGCTCTTGGAAACCGTCGGGTTTGCCCAATAGCGATCGAGTGCGTCAATCCAATTGTTCTCGTCCTGCGACTCCCACAGATTGTTGATATCCACGGCCATTCCTCATTGACCGGCAGCGAGCGGGACGTCCGCCAGCAAACCGCTCGCACCCAACGGCGGAACTTGGAGAAGTCTAGAGTGCCCACATTTGCGATGCTTAGAGCGATGCCAGTCGTGGGCCGGAATCCAAATGGATCAGGCGCCAGCACCTGAAGGTTCGTGCTTTCCACCCACTGTTATCTCGCGAACTGCGCGGTAACCCTGGTCGATCGCAATGTTTGTGTAGGCGTGGCCATCTGCATCGGAGTTGGCGATGTGAATGCGTCCGAAAGGCTGCCGGCCAATCACGCATGGGCGGTCGGAATCCGCACGGTCCAACGGCTCGAAGAGCGGATTATATTCGTAGGCATAACCGTGCGGCCATCGGTTCACTGTGATGGCCTGGATGTCGCGGGCAGAGTCGAATCCGCCAGCGGCCAGCATGCGTCCGAGTTGATCGCGGATGTTGCGTTCGAAGACTTCAAAGGGCGTGGTCATCAGCTCGTAGCGTCCTGCCCGGTATTGATCTTTGGCTGGCAAACCGGGTTTGCATGGGGTACGCAAAAGATGCAGCAGGCAGGGTTCCTGCGGTGTGCTGGGGAAACGATACTCCCCAATGGAAACCGGGAAATCCAGAGACACTCCGTTGAAGTAGCCTCCCGGTGCATAGATCGAGTTCACGCCCAATTTCTGGAAAGACTCCCAATTGCGGATCTGCACGTTGGTGTACACGAGCGGAAGTTTTACGCTGTAGTGCAAGGCATCTTTCTGCTTCTCCGACATTTCCGGACAGAGGTAAGGAATTACCATGTTGTAGCAGGCGAGAACACATTGCGGCGCCCGCACCGTGTGCGCCTTGCCGCTGCGAACATACGTGACCTCGACCTGCTTCGCCTCTTGCGGATCACCAACATGTTTCGCGCGCACCGCCGTGCTGTTTAACCGGATTCGCACTGCAGACTCTGAGCTATCGAGACCAGCGTAGTTCACCCGCGAAGTGACTACGTCTTCCATCGTAGTGCCGGGCAACGCACCGGGTATCAAGGAGCGAACCAGCAGCCGGGCTACGGAAGCATTGCCGTCCGGGAAGTGAAAGATGTAGGGCTCGGCCCTTTCTGGCGAGTCTTCATGGCTTTCCAGCTTCATCCCCTGGAAGCCCGGATAGTCCATCTCCAGACAGTCGAGTGCTGAGACGGCGTCGATGCCAACTGCATACAGTCCATGAGGCGCTGATTGAAAAATCTTCACCACCTCTGGGTCGACCTTCACGCACTGGAGCAAGAAATCTTTGTAGCTGGTCTTTCTTAACCTACGTCGCTTCTTCTCCGCAGAGAGGCCAGGCAGATAGTCCACCTTCGTTTCTTGCAGGCGCACAAGGTCCTTGCGTGCCGCCTCGGAAATCGGAATCTGCGCCAGAATCTCAGGCGGGTAGGTCAGGCCGAGGTAGTGTGTCCCGAAGCCGGACAAGAGGCGGTCGACACCGAACGTTTCCTTGTCGAAGAAGGTCGCACGCTTCAGACCCATGCTTTTATAGAGGTTCTGGTCGAAATACTTGTGGAAGCGATCGACGTCGATCCCCAATTCCTGCAACAGGCCGAATGCTTCCTTGCTGTAGTGGTGGGGCGCTTCCAGCGATTGAGTTCCTCCATAGCCGATCAGCAGCCGCTGACGGGTTTGGAACTCATTGCGCTTCGCATGCCCGCCGAAATCATCGTGATTGTCGAGAATCAAAATCTTCGAGCTGGCTCCAGCGAACTTGCGGAAGAAGTACGCGGAGGCAAGGCCACTGATTCCTCCACCCACGACCACGAGATCGTACGATTCCTTGTCGTCGACAGCATCCGGCCAGGTCTCGCCGTCGCGCATGGCGTGCGCCACTTCCCATGATCCGTCGTGGCTTCCCCGCATGCCGGTTTTCCCCGGAGGGTAGTAGTTCGGGTCCTTCTCGGGAGCGGTTTCCGCCTGCGCCAGCAGATTGAACCATTCGGGGCTTGCTGTGAGGGAAGCCCCAACTGTCAGGGCGCAGCCATTCAGGAAGTCGCGACGCGAAATGTGCCGGCCCATTCCCAGTACTCGGTCCCGCTCGTCGTTCATTCTTCTTTCCTCATGGGGAGGTAGATCGCGTGCATCCTAGAAAACCAGCTTCAAAGCAATCTGGAGGATTCTCGGATCGTAGGTTCCGCTGATCTGGCCGAAAGTTCCGGACGAGACGGATCGATCAGCCGGCGGACGGAACTCGGCATGATTGAAGATATTGAACGCTTCCGCCCTGAAGACGAGCTTTAGCTTTTCGCCCACGAGCATGGTGGATTTCTCCAGCGCCAAATCCAGATTCGCTCGCCGCGGGCCGTGGAAGGAGTTGCGTCGATAGGTTCCGTAGAATCCGATTGGACAGTTGTCGTTCCCAATACACGGGTCCGGCTGGAACGAGTTCGGATCAAACCAGAAGTTCCCCGTGACCCCGTTGAAGGTTTGCACGGTCCGTGGATTGAATGTTTGGACCGAACTCATCATCTGGTCCGCCCGAACCAACTGTCCGTCGCCGGCGCCGGACGGCCCAGGTTGGCTGGAACGCTGCCGCGTTCCGGCGGTAAAGTCGAGCGGGATTCCCGACTGGACAAAGAAAATGGGGTACAAGCTCCAGCCGCCAGTCAACCTCTTCGGCCCATCCGACCACATTTTCGCAAAGGGCAACTCCCAGCCACCACTGAAAGTGAACCGCTGCCGAACGTCAAAGTCCGAGTTGCCGTAGAACTGGTTGTGATTGTAGTAAGGAGTAGACGAGATGCGCGAATTGAATCCTGAGCCGTTGTCGAGATTATGCGACCAGGTGTAAGCGAGGGTAAAAAAAACCTTGCCAAAGATCGGCAGGTCGCTTTCTCGCTTTGTGAGGCTGGTCAATAATCCGTTGTAATTTGCCCGGTTTAGACCATCAAAGGTTGGCATATAGCCAAAGGTGAATGGATCGGCATTTGGGTCAGACGCCAGAAGTTGATAATTCAAGAGGCGCGTCGAAGTGCCCAGAATCATCGGATTCTGATCAACCCAGGTGAGCAGCTTGTGCGAGGAACTACCGGCGTAACCGATCTCAGCCATAAGACCATTCCCCACTTGCCGCTGCAGGCTCAGGTTGTACTGGTAGACGTAAGGTGTTTTCAGGTGGATATTGACGAAGTTGTTTCCCGACCCGAGGAACGGCGTGAATCCGGCATCGGTGAAGTTGATGTTCGACGGAGGCGGTATTTTGGAAGGGAAAGGATCGGCTTGACCGACCGACAGATAAGGAGTGGACATGATCTTGCTCGGCCCGTCGGTGGGGAGCGGATTATTGGTCGTGTCGGTCGGATCCGGCGTCAACACAGCGCCACCAGCCCAGGGCGCCTCGTCGGTAGCCCAGTCTGACATCCAGCCGTTGAGCGTATCGAAGAACAACCCGAAGCCGCCGCGAAGGCTGGTCTTTCCGTTGCCGAAGGGATCCAATGCAAATCCGATCCGCGGCGAGAAGTTCGTGCGATCCGGAAAGTACCATCCACGTGGGGCACTCGGATCCCCAGGGACCAGGAATCCGAGGGGCGCATTGGGGAACTTCACGGATTGTGCACCCGGGACGATGCTGAAACTGTAGCCCTTGGTGTCGGTCTCTGGACTTGTGTACTCGTAACGTAACCCAAAGGTCAGGTTCAAGCGGGGAGTGACTTTCCATTCATCTTGCCCGAATAATGCGTATTGTCGCTGGTGCTCGTTGCTGGGTGCTTTGGAGAACTCATCAAACTCGTCCGCGGCGCCGAACAGGAAGTCCGCGAGATCATTTCCAGAGCCGATTCCGTCGGGACCGGAGAAATAAAAGATTCCGTTTGTCTGGTAAGCATAAACGGTGTTTTCTTGCATGATGCCAAAACGCCCGCCGAACTTCCAGGTGTGGTGTCCGCGATTCCAGGTGAACGTGTCTGAGATTGCATAATTGTTGTCGGCCTTCCAGTGCACATTGGGGTCAAATCCAATGTTCATGCCGCTGGCGAAAGACAGTGAAGCGGGACCAAAAGGGTCGTCCGATTGCACGTTGATTCCCAAAGCCGCAAGGTTCGGAGGGTGGCTTGCGGGAATTGCCGTCTGATACCAACGCTGCGCGGTGAGGTGGAGTTCGTTGATCGTCGATGCCGAAATCGTCTTGGTATAAGCGATATTCGAAAAATAGTCCCACGTCGTATTGTTGGCGCTGAATCCTGGAACATTCGCACCGAAAAATGGATTCAGGATCGGCTCTTTGTTGTACCCGAGGGACAAAGAGATTCGATCATTGCGTGTGGCATAGAAGTCAACCTTTCCGACGTACTGATTGACATCGTCTCTTTCCGCTCCTTGCGGAAAGACTTGTCCCGTCGGTGATGTCGGAATCAGGCCAGCAGCAATGTACTTTTGCGCCACCGGATCGATTTTCGTCGGATCGATGATCCCCTGCGCTGCCAACGCCGAGTCCGCTTGGTAATAGGGATAGTTTTGAAGGAAAGCGACGACTCCCGGGTCCGGTCCAGAACCCTGAAAATTCGAGAAGTCTCCGTTCAATTCCGCCGGAGTATACGTCGCGACAAATCCTTGGTTGATCGTCCGGGTCTGACGCTGCCCCTGATACCCAAAAAAGAAGAAGAACCGGTCGCTCCCATTGACGAGTCTCGGGATCGAAATCGGACCGCCGATCGTGCCTCCGAATTGATTCCGCTTCAACGTCGGTCGGGGATTGCCCTGCAGGTTGTCGAAATAGTCGTTCGCATTCATCGCGTCGTTGCGGAAGTAATCGAACAGGGTTCCATGCAACGAATTCGACCCCGATTTGAGTACTACGCTCACCGTGCCCCCGCCATTTCGCCCGTATTCGGCGGTGTAGTTGTTCTCCAACAGCCGGAACTCTTCGACGGCTTCGGGATTGGGATTGAAGACAACTTGGTTGCTCGTCGTCCGATTGTTCAGGCCTCCATCGAGGAGGTAGGTAACCGAGTCTCCCCGCCCTCCCGCAACGCTGATTCCGTTGAAGCCGTTGGATCCCCCGTTGTTCGTGCCATACGTTCCAATGTCATCGGCAATAGGAACGACGCCAGGTTGCGTTAGCGCCAGATCCAGGGTATTGCGTCCGTTCAGAGGCAGGTCTTGGATGGGTGCGCCCGTAACCGTAGCTCCGAGAGTGGCGTTTACGGTTTCCACCTGCGCAGCCTCAGCAGCGACTTGCACCGTTTCAATGACGGACCCAGGCTTCAGGTGAACATCAATTCGGAGAGACTGATTAATGTCCAGCGAGGTAGCAGCGGTCACCACCTTCGCAAATCCGGCGTGCTGGATGTTGACGATGTACGATCCGACCGGAAGTTGCAGCACCTGGTAATAGCCCTCGTTGTCGGTGACAGTATCCGAAACGACGTTTTTGCCGACGTTGGTCACAGTGACTTTCGCGGCGGCAATCGCGGCCCCTTGCGTATCGGTAACCGTGCCGATGATGCGTCCGTTAGTGTTCTGCGCTGAGGCGAAAATAGTAAGGAATACGGCGAGAGACAGGGCGGTTGCCACGCGCCGTGTACAGGGTGAGTGGAAAAAATGGTCGCTGGTGCGAAGCGCCATACGGAGGCCTCCATGAAGAGTCGATTTCTTGATTGCCTGCAGAAACGGTACTGAAGAAGTCCAAAGATGAAATAGAGCAGCGTCCGCGGACGTTCGCTTGAAAGAGAGGGCAGCGTCACCACACAGGACCTCGCACGTCATAGGGGGCTCCTCGGCTCCTCACGCGCTTTCAGTGTGACTGATCTCTTGTAGATTTCCCCTACATAACCTTACGAGAATTATGGAAGGTTAGAGAAGATCGGCATTCTCTGTCAAGAGGAAAATTCGTATAGCGGGAACGTGTTTCTTGAATCAGCAATTCTTGTCGGTCGTTTTTTGGGCGTCGACAAATTGGTCAGTCGGAGCGGGGAACCCCATCGTGTAAAGAAACCTAAATCCGAGGGTCCGGCAACTGCAATCTTCTTGACAGCGTTTTCTGCTTTTTCTAACCTTGCGGACTTATAGTAATGTCATTACGGCTGTACGCAGTAAATTGCTTGCCTTCCAGTGGTGGGGATCTTCATGCACCGTCTGATTGTCCTACTAGCCTTCACGTGTGTTGGTCTCAGCCCAGCTTTGCCCCAAGACCGCGAGTACGGTCGATCTGTGGTGATAAGTGACCACGGGATTGTTGCAACCAGCCACGTTCTTGCTTCTCAAGCGGGCGCGCAAATTCTTTCGCAGGGTGGTTCCGCGATCGACGCGGCCATTGCTGCGAATGCAGTGCTGGGTGTAACCGAGCCCATGATGAACGGTATCGGTGGGGATCTGTTTCTTCTGTATTGGGACGCAAAGAGCGGGAAACTGTACGAGCTGAATGCGAGTGGCTGGGCTCCTCAAGGCCTCACGATTGAGTTCCTGAAGCGGCAGGGGATCACCGTCATGCCCGACGCTGGCATCCATAGTGTCACGGTACCCGGGGCTGTGGATGGTTGGGCTAAAGCGCATCAGCGTTTTGGAACATTGCCGTGGAAGACTCTGTTTACGCCGGCGATCTACTACGCGGAGAAGGGCTATTCCGTACCTGAAATTATTCGCGATTTTTGGGGTATCGGCAGGGCGAAGTTGAAGCAGACAGAAGAGGCAGAGCGCGTATTTCTTCCCAACGCAAGGCCTCCCGCTGTCGGAGAGAAATTCTCTAATCCCGATCTAGGCAAGACTCTGCGGCTGTTGGCGGAAAAGGGGCCTCGAGAGTTTTACGACGGCGAGATCGCGAAAGCCATTCTCAAGACCTCGGAATCGCTCCGTGGCACGAGGCAGGCCGCAGACTTGTCGGAGTTCTCCTCGGAGTGGGTCGATCCGATCTCGATTGACTACCGGGGGTGGAGAGTCTACGAGCTTCCTCCCAACGGACAAGGCATGGCCGCTCTGGAAATGCTTAACATAATGGCGACCTCACCGCCGGACAAGGAAGGTCCGCAGGGAACCGCAGAGCTTCACAAGAAGATCGAAGCGATGAAACTCGCCTATACGGATCTCTACCGTTATAACGGTGATCCCCGTTTCGCGAGTATTCCGGTGCAGGGCCTGCTGTCGAAAGGGTATGCAGAAAGACGTGCGGCGCTGATTGACGCAGGGAAAGCGAACTGCGCTGCCGTAAATGGCGCACCGGCAAAGAGCGATACCACCTACCTCGCAGTGGTCGACAAAGAGGGCAACATCGCATCCCTGATCCAGAGTGTGTACGACTATTTCGGCTCTGGTGTCGCAGTGAAAGGCATGGGGTTTCTGCTTCAGGATCGAGGCGGATTGTTTGTGCTGGATCCAAAGCACCCAGATGCGATGGCCCCGCATAAGCGCCCGTTCCACACGATTATTCCCGCGTTCATGGAAAAGGGTGATGAACACATTGGATTTGGAATCATGGGAGGTTCCAATCAGCCGCTCGCGCACGCCCAATTTGTGTCCAACATTGCAGACTATGGATGGAACATCCAGGCCGCACTCTCTGCTCCCCGCTTCACGATCCGCGACACTGGAGAACCGATCAAGTGCACCATTCTTCTCGAGTCACGAGTCTCACCAGAGGTGCAGTCCCAATTGCGCGAGAAGGGGCATGATCTGGTATTGCGGAAGGATTATTCAGCGTTGATGGGACGGGGACAGGCAGTGCTTCATAACTCTAGAACAGGCACGAACTTCGCTGCTTCTGACCAGAGGGCCGACGGTTCGGCCGAGCCGGAACCAATACCGGCACAGTAGGTTCAATCAGGAAAGATAGGCACGGGGAATCCTGAATGTTTCGTTAACTCAATTCAATGAGCGAAGAAAAACATGATAGGCAGTTGGGAATGAACCGCGGCATCACGCGACGTGACTTCCTGAATGGTGTTGCGGTGGGTATCGGAACCTTGGGCTACGCGAGTCTTCCCAGCCTAGCCTCTGGTCTTCACAAGTCGTCGCAAGATGGTACTAATTCCACGAAAAGTTATCCGCCCGCTCTGACCAGCATGAGAGGCAGCGCACCCGGCTCGTTCGATGTCGCACACGCCTTGCGCGACGGAACGTTTTGGGAAGGCGCCGGAAATCCAACTGAAACGCACGAGACCTATGACTTGGTTGTCGTCGGAGGAGGCATCAGCGGGCTTGCTGCCGCTTACTTTTACAGGAAGTATGCGGGCACAAGTGCGCGCATCCTTGTCCTCGATAACAACGACGATTTCGGCGGGCACGCCCGGCGCAACGAGTTTCGTGTAGGGAGTCGGCTGCTGCTGAGTAACGGTGGCACGCAGTCAATTGAGAGCCCTTCGGAATACAGTGACGTGGCGAAGGAAGTTCTCAGAGACTTGGGGATTGAAACAAAGATCTTTTACAAAGCCTACGACCAGAAGCTGTACTCGCATCTCGGCACTGCCTGCTTCTTCGACAAAAAGACCTTTGGCGAAGATCGCATCGTCCCTGGAATGGGCTCGACTCCCTGGCCCGCGTTTCTCAAGAAGAGTCCGTTGCCAGAGAAGCTCCAGCAGGAGATCGCTCGCCTTTACGGCGAGAAGAAGGACTACCTTTCGGATCTTTCGAAAGAAAACAAAGAGGCACGTCTGGCAAAAATCAGCTACGCGGATTTTCTGACCCAAGTTTGTAAGGCGGATCCCGCCGTTTTGCCGTTTTTCCAGACCTATTCCCACGATTTGTTTGCAGTTGGAATTGATGCTGTCTCGGCGCTTGCCTGTTATCGAAATCCGGACGACTACGGCGCGTCCCAGTATGCGGGGTTCGAAGGGCTGCAGTTAGGCGCGGATGAAGAAAAAGAAGAGCCGTACATTTTTCATTTTCCCGATGGGAATGCATCCGTCGCGCGCTTGCTGGTGCGGAGTCTCATCCCTGAAGCGGTTCCGGGGCACACGATGGAGGATGTTGTTACCGCGCGCGCCAACTACAGCAAGCTGGATCAGCCGTCATCCCCCATCCGAATCCGGCTGAATTCAACCGCGGTTCGCGCCCAGCACTCGGGGCCGTTGGAATCTGCAAAGCAAGTAGACCTTTCCTATGTGCAAGCGGGGAAACTCAAAAAGGTGACGGGAAAATGCTGCATCCTTGCGTGTTACAACAGCATGGTTCCGTATCTCTGTCCTGAATTGCCCGACAAGCAGAAGGAAGCCTTGCACTATTGCGTGAAGGAGCCGTTTATCTATACGCATGTGGCGATTCGCAATTGGACTGCGTTCCACAAAATAGGAATACGCCAAATCGTGTCGCCGGGAAGCTATCACAGCTTTACCATGCTCGACTTTCCGGTCAGCCTGGGCCAGTACCAGTTTCCCAGCAACCCGCAGGAACCGATGGTTCTCTTCATGTTGCGAACTCCTTGCCAGGCGGGTCTGCCGCGGCGCGATCAGTACCGGATGGGCAGGTTCGAGCTCATCAGTACGCCATTTTCTGAATTTGAACGGAATATCCGCGACCAGCTGAATCGCATGCTGGCGGCCGCCGGATTCGATTCCGCCCGCGATATCGCAGCCATCACCGTGAACCGGTGGGCGCACGGATACGCCTACGAATACGACTCTTTGTTTGATCCGCATTGGGCGCCGGAAGAGCGTCTTTGTGTGGTTGGACGGAAACAGTTCGGCCGAATCTCAATTGCAAATTCCGACGCCGCCGCCAGCGCCTATACCAATGCGGCGATGGACCAGGCCTATCGTGCGGTTCAGGAACAAGTGAGAGGTGCGTAGAAGAACATGGCTAACTACATGAATGAGAACGGCTCTCAATCTCGCGATCGCGAGCTGGCATGGACCGCAACATCACGCGCCGGGATTTCTTGAATGGCATGGCCATGGGTGCGGGTGGTGTGCTGGTTCATCCTTGGCTTGGCCGACTTCTCGCCGCTCAAACGCCAACCCCCTCTGAACAAGATCGCCCAGGTTACTATCCTCCGACGCTAAACGGAATGCGGGGAAGTCATCCAGGCGCTTTCGAAGTCGCGCACGCACTGCGGGATGGCACTTTCTGGGGAAAAGCAGGCAAGCCTGTCGAGACTGGCATTCTCCGCCATCCGATGAGCCATGGCCTGCAGGTAGACTTCAGCTATACCTACTCGAAGTCTATCGACTTGGGATCCGACACTGAACGCGTTAACTCGCAAGGTACAACTTCCACCACCTCGGCTATCCCGCTCGGTACAAGCACCGTCCTCAGCTACATCGCGAACCCGTGGAACCCTGGTCTGAACCGCGCGCCATCAGACTTCGATTTGCGCCACGTGGTCACGTTCAACTGGGTTTACGAACTGCCTTTCGGGCGCGGCAAAGCCTTTGCTGGAGGAGCAGGGAATGTGCTGGATGCGCTGATTGGCGGCTGGCTGGCAACTCTCAGGTCTGAATCGTTGGAGCAGTGCGTTTCCGTTTAGTGTGATTGACACAAGGGGCTTCACTCAAAACTTCCTTTTCAACAGCAATATGGTGCAAACCGCCCCGATCAGCTCAGGTTTGCACATGATCGGTGGAGCACCATATGCGTTCTCGGATCCCAGCGCCGTGGTGGCGGGTGTTCAAATCACCCCCGACGTTCCGGCTACTCTAACGCCGATGCGTTTTGCGTATCCGGGAGAAGCTGGCAGCCGAAACAACTTTCGTGGGCAAGGTTATTTCGGAATTGATATGGGGCTGGCGAAAGGCTGGAAGATCCGCGAAGACATGAGTCTGAAGTTTGCCTGGGAGGTCTTCAACGTGACCAACTCCGTTCGCTTCGACTCCAATACGAATACATCGCTCGACAATGGCTCTGATGACGGCTCGTTCGGTTTGTACCGCAGAACCCTTACCGTTCCGCGAGTGCAGCAGTTCTCTTTGAGATTCACTTTTTAGGGTGGCGAGCCGCGCTAGTAAGTTAGAACGTTGGCGGAGTGTTTACCCAGAGAACGGCCGCTTGCTTGTTCGTCGGGTTAAACCAGCGATGGCCGCGGTTGCTCTCGAACCAGAAACTGTCGCCCTGCTCGAGCAGGTGACATTCGACCTCATCAAGCCAGACTTCCAACGTGCCTTCGAGCATGAAAAGAAAGTCTTCGCCTTGGTGCATGTACGCGCCATCGCTTCCGGTTCCTGGTGGAACCCGAATCAGCATGGATTCGAGCATCTTCGTGCCTGTCGAAAGCAATTCCATGCGGACGCCGGCCTTCGTTTCCAGGCTCTTGCGATTCCGTGGCTGGATCACACGGTTGGATTGCGCTGGCAAGTCATAGAGTTCCAATACAGTGGTGCCATATGCCGCTGCCAATCGATAAATTGTGGCCACGGAGGGGTTCGCACGAGAGAGTTCGATGGCACTGAGGAAGCCGGCGGAAATGTGGGCCTGGCTAGCCGCCTCCGTTACGGTTAACCCCTTTTTCTTTCGCAGCCGACGGAGTTTGTCACCCAGATGCGGAGTGGACTTGGCCGGATCCGTTGATTGGTTGACAGGTAGATTTGTTCCCAGGGCCTCCTTGATCCCCGGGACATTTAACTTCTTTACGTCACGCAGGTACTTGATGCGTTTTAAAACGTCAAGCAGTTCCGGAGTATAAAGGCGATAACTGCCTGCACTTCGTGCCGGCGTGACAAGACCCACGCCTTCCCACAGGCGCAATGTCGAGGAACTGATTCCCAGAATCCGCGCGGTCTGCCCCACAGTCAGAAACCGCACACTCTTCGACCTGGCAGTACGCCTTGAGTTCGGTGCTTTTGTGCGTCGCAAGCAAGTAATAGTAGCGCGGAATCTTGTCAGATGTGAAATCCTGGCAACTGATCTTCCCTGTGTAGGGCGAGGACCAAAAAATAAAATCTGGCCTGACGAATGGCAAACCCTCCTTATTCAGTGCGTCGCTTGTATGATCTTGCCGTCGACGATTGTCATTTCCGCCTTGATGTCTTTGAGCCTGTCGGGCAGCACTGTCAGGGGATCGTCGGAGACGACAATCAGGTCAGCCAGTTTGCCCTTCTCGATCGAAACCTTTATTTGTTCCTCAAATCCTGAATAAGCTCCATACATCGTGTAAATACGAATGGCCTCGGCTGGAGTGATCGCCTGTTCGGGCGCAAGAAGCTGGCCGGAACGCGTCTTCCGTGTCACCATCGCCCACATCGAGAAGAACGGGTTCGTCGACTCGGGCATCGAACCCAGAGAATCCGAATTCCCCGGCGGCCGGAATCCTTCATCCAGCAGCGTGCGGTAGATGAAGGGGACTTCAGCTTGCGTTCCCTTAAACGCCCGGCCCAAATATATCCATGCACCCGTCGGAACGGGAATGATGCCGAGCCTCTTCATGCGGTCGAGCTGTTCTCGAGTTGTTGGCCCGGCCTCTTGATTTCCCGCGTGTTCAATGCGATTGCGGGCATCAGTGCGAGGATAGTCATGCTGCGCTAACTGGTATGCTTCAAGCGCCATGTCCTGTGCCAGGTCACCCAGCGCGTGAATCCAAATCTGGAAATTGTTCTTTTGTGCTTCAGCTACGACTCGATTGAGTGTCACCTGAGTCATTTTTGGCACGCCGACCCATTGTTCTTTCTGTCCCGGCGGATCGTAGCGAAGACCGGTCTCGCTCTCGCCATCCAGAAAAAGCTTGATCCCGCCGATTTTGAGCCAATCGTTTCCGAAGCCCGTGTGTATCCCGTACTTCAGAAAGTCCTCATCGAAGACGGCAGTGGGATCCCGATCGCGAGCAATGTTGAGAATGAGCTGGCATCGAAGACGGACGGGCAGATTGCCTTCAGCCAATAAGTCTTGGTACATGCGCAGGCCATCCGGGCTGGGGAAATCGAAAATTGTGGTGACGCCGTTGCGGATAAATCCTTGCATTACCTCCTGGACGCTTTGCTTGCGGACCTCATAGCCAGGTTTAGGCATCAGGGTCAGCATGCGGCCGAACATTTCGCTGAGTCGGCCTGTAGGCTCTCCCGTATTTGGGTCTTTCCAAATCTTCGAACCCTGGGGTTGAGGAGTGTTCTTGTCAATGTGCGCGAGTTCAAGCGCCTTGGTGTTCGCGATGATCTCGTGCGCGCTTTCCCGCACTAGCACAGGATGATCACCGGCTGCGGAGTCGAGCTGTTGCCGGGTTGGCATCGGTTGGCCCCAGCCGCCTGCGCCGACAATCCATTCTTCCTTCGGAGTCCTGGCGGCGCGTTCTTTTATCGTCTCAAGCATCTCGCCGACATCTCTCAATGGAGGAATGTGCAAATCGAGCATTCGGTGATAGTCCGCAATGCCTTCAATATGAATGTGAGCATCGATGAAGCCTGGAAGAACAGCCTTACCCCGGAGCTGAATTACATGGGTGTTGGGACCAATTAGCTGCTGGATAGTCGTGTTGTCACCTACCCCCAGAATATGGCTGCCTTTGATTGCTACCGCCTGTGCGATAGCGTTGTCCGATGCGACGGTGATGATTTTGCCATTCAACAAAGCGACGTCTGCAGCGCCATCGACAAGGCGCGGATCGGAGCCGGGATCTGCCGCGCCCTCACGAGCACCAAGCCCGGAGACTAGAGTGAGAGCCATCGCCGCTGCGATGACCATGAACGCCGCGCGGCGTAAAGCAGTTACCTCTGCTGCAACCATTGTCGTCAACCCCCCCATACCTTCAAATTCCATTCGGCGGGCAAAAACACTTTATGCACTTTACTACACTTATGTAAGGTTGTTACAATGACCCTCCTCTCGAATCGAAAGAGGCACGGGAAATCACAGCGATGTTGTCCATACGCTGATTCTTGGGATGACCGGGAGTGGCAAATCGTACTTCTGCAATTTCCTGCTGCAGCACGCGCAGAAGTACAAGCCGCTGACCTTCATCTTTGATATCGGCTGCAGCTTCCAGTCGCTTACGACGATATTCAGGGGCTCGTACCTCAACGTCGGCCAGGAGGCGCGGGACTTCACCATCAACCCATTCTCCCTGGCTCAGACGAAAGAGAATCTGCAGTTTCTCTTCAGCTTCTTCCGCGTGCTCATTGAGGGTAACGAGCAACGTTACCGGCTCGACTTCAAGGAGGAACGACGCCCCTGGGAAGCGATCGAGCGGATCTATGTGCTGGAGCCGAACCAACGCACCATCTCGAACTTTGCCAACATCATTGGCGAGCTGAAGGAACGCCTACCCCGCTGGGCCCGCGGTGGACAGTACGGTTTCCTCTTCGACAATGCTGAGGACACGCTTTCGTTCTCTCGCTTTCAGACCTTTAACTTTCACGGCTGATAAGGAAGGCGCTGATTCGCTTGTGCGACGTTGAGAAAGGTCATACCCGGATTAGCGCTTCGGCAGGGCGCTTGTCTCGCCTATGCATCGGGGATGGAGCATCGCTACAGCCATCGGACAGTTGCTAGGGTTCCCACGCGGAATACCGTCATCCGGGAACCTTTGGGGCTCCCGGCGGGGAAGCGCTGATAATGCACAACTACAACGTCGACAAGAAAACATTTCATCCAACACTGTGATACCGTCCTGGTTTTGCGTGTGTTGCCAGATTATAAAAAAGCCGGAGTTCGGTTCATTTGGATGCGCGCGCCGGGCGACCCTAAACAGCTCACGGGCGTCTTCTCTCGCTCTGAGCCCTAATCAGCAGTCAGAAACGTGCGGGACACTGAGAGGCTCAGCACGAAGGCTCACTTCAACCAACGATCCAGCCAAAAGAAAGCGTCTTTTTGCATTTCTTTGTTAAACAGGTGGGGAACATCGTAGACGTGTGCCTGGAACCTATCAGCGTGATTCAGGTCCTGGTAGACGCCGCGCATTTTTTCTGTTGCAAGGCGCATCCCTTCGGCGGTAAATAGCTCGTCTCGACCGCAGTTCAGCACGAAGAGCGCACAATCGGGAGCCGCCAAGCTGGCGACATCGGGGTGATCAAGACCGGCGTGAACGGCGTAAGAATCGAAGATATCGGCATGACTTTTTTCGGCAAGATCGAGCGTTGTCGGCAGGGTAGTCATCCAGGCCACGATCACCCCCGCGCGGATACGCGCATCGCGGCCAGCAAGGTAGGTGGAGCGGAAACCACCTCCGGAGAGACCGATGCAGCCAATGCGGCGTGAATCCACTTCCGGCAGGGAAACCAGCACGTCGACTGCACGTATATCGTCGTAGCTCACGATTCCCAGCCAGTTGAGTCCGTTGTAGCCGAGCAACGTAATTAGATCTGCGGTGCGCTGCTCGAAAAAGTCGTCGAGGGCGGAGACGTACTGCTCACTACTCGCATCCAAGCCCGCGATCGCCTGCCGGTAGTTGCTCGGCGGATAAGTGTAAGTGAGCCTACGTTCACCCCAGTAAAAGCAATCTGCCACCAGTACTAAATAGCCGCTGCGGGCCAGGTCGCTGGCATAGGAGCGGCCGTTATAGTAGATCTTCTTAAAGGAAGTGAGCGCGGCGTGCTCTTGGTCCATTTCTACCAGCTTCTCTTTTCCGAAGTAATACTCCCCGCCGTGATCGTGAAGTGCGACCAGTGCTGGGAATGGACCCTTGCCTTCCGGAATCAGAAGAAAGGCGGGAATGCGGTAGTGGGAGGTGCCTGCGAATGAGATCACACGCAGTTCATAACCGGCGCGAGAGACGCGCCGTTTCAGGCGAACATCCAGAGGCGCGGACGGCGGCGAATAGCCGAGGCTGCTGCTGATCGCTGCTCGCCCACGCATAGTCCATTCTTTAGCGGAGATTCCACTCCGCCGGTCGTATGCCAGCGGAAAGCCGCGTTCCTGCTGGATGGAGCGGATGACCGGCGCCAGGGAGCCCAGGTAACTTTCGTGTGCTGCGGCCAAGGACTCTGCTTTGTTTCCTGGCGCAAGCTTCATGAATACATTCTTGCTGAACGGGACGGAAGAGGTTAAGGCTGCATTCTCGGCTGCCCGGGCGCGAAGAGGCAGAATTCCTGCTGCCACAGTGCCGAGAGCCCTGCACAATTCGCGTCGCGTGATGCGCACCGAGTTCCTCCGTCCTTGGGTGAACATTTAGATTTTAAGAATCGCACCGCCAAAGCTGCTATGCCTCTATTTTTCTTTTTTGCACGAACGCATGTGAGGCATAGATTGTTAGCTGAGTGTGGCGTTCAAGTATGCTTCACCGGTGACCCACGTGCGCTTTGTTGGGCCTATAGCGGGAAGGGGCGCTCTGCAACGCTGCTAGTTCCACAAGATCCGCATTGTAACCGAACATCCAGCGAAGACTCCGGTCGGATTGGCGCCAGCAATACGCTTAGGTCTACCTCGGGGCCGAACGCGCAGCCAAAGCAGGTGGAATCCGGAGGTGCAGTAACCGTTTCGTTCGCATTTTGTGATCGCTTGCTAGTCAGCTCTGCCGGGCTGAGTCATGGACACTTACTGCGGAAGTCCACGACGTAACCTTGAATGTCGCCACTTTTATTCCAATCGCTAGCAAAGATGGCGCGCTTACCATCTGGAGAAGGGCAGGCTTGCGGCTGCGCATCGTAGGTTGTACCCTTCGAGTATAGGTGGCATATTCTCTCAGCCCGTGTGCCGTCCAGCTTAACCGCGAGAAGCTCATTCAGGTAGGGTGGCCAATTCTTGCTGGTAGTTTGATAGGTCTCGAACATATATCCAGATCGAGTTAAGTCCCGGGTTGATCCGTGGGTGCCATAGCCTTTCGTTATCAGTGCTGTGATGACGCCATCACTCATGCGCCGTTTGATGGTGTTACCGTCGTAAGGCGCTGATTTTGCCACACCGGTTGCTATCTCCTGGCCATCTGTGTCAACCCTCATATCGTAGTGATCGGGCTGGCCACTTTGCGACCAGAATGCAAGCTGATTACCTTGCAGATCGTAAATAGTGGTGTGCAGATTGGTATCATACACCAGAATCTTATCGCCCAAAGGCGAGATCGAAACCCAGTCCAGGTTGAAGCCTGACAGATCGATATCGGGGTACTTGGTGTGCGTGGACATGTTGTAGGCGAATCCCACGCTCTTGTTATCGGATGTTCTGGTGGCATTGATCACTACCCAGTTTCCGTCATTGGAAAGCTGTCCTTCCCAAGGTCCAAACTGGGTCCCGCTGTACCCACTAAAGAGCGCAATGATTGTTCGAGCATTAGAGGGAACATCATAGGAACCCAGCTCACCAGCAGAGGTAATGTAGACCATTAGCCGTGCATTAGTGGGGTGCCAACGTGCCTCAACCTCAAATCCAAGACGCGCGTAAAGCGGCTGATAGGTGGATCCGTCAATGATAAGCGCGTCGGTTCCGGCGGGCAGGGTTCCACCCGAACCCTTGATCGTCTTGATCACCATTAATGTCTGGTCGGCATTCCAGACTGCGTCCTTTGAATAATTATGCCGATTCGTCGATCCCCACACTCCTCCCGGGACGTTGGAGATGGGTGTACCTGCGTTGCCCGTGACGCGGGTAATCGTCGTTCCAAAAACAGGGTCGACAACAGACTGCAGATAGCCTGGCTTAGCCAGGGTGGGCGCAGGCCAATAGCTATTCGTATTGGTAACCAACCCAGTGCAGTCTTGAGCGAACAGAATCTTCGCGGCTGGCAGTAAGGTTACCATGATTACAAATACTGACTTGTGCATGAGGTTCATGGATCTTCTCTCTTTTCTTCAGGACGAAATGACGCCGGCCAGCTATGCCGATCTCTTCTCGGAGACCTTCCAGCGGCATCCACTTCTGTGCCTTTGGGGCATGCTCCCACAACCCAACTACACTGCGACCGAGTCTGTGGACCAAAAGAGGTTATGCCACCCGGCGCCTAAACTCTTCCCTGCCATGCATGCTGTCAAGTGCTTTCACCAAGATACCCACGAATTTGTCCAATTACGCGGACGCTGGTTTCCATGCACCCACTCATTCCCCGCTTCTTCACGCGTCTATCGCACACCCGCCCAGAGGGGGCGCCGGCTCGGGCGGCAACACGAAATGTTTGGTGGGTCAGAGTGCAGGATCCGCTCAACGCGCCATTGAGGTCGGGTGAAAACCCGAAACACCCTTGGAATGGGAATTACCCGGTTACTGTAACCGATCCACTTCGCTTCCCGCACTCAGATAGGCCCCGGTGCCCCAAGTTTGGGTACCGACATCAAGTTTCTTGTAGTCCTCGACCGGATGCGGATCGGTGCCCGCGGACACCCCCGCGACTACGCCATCCTTCACGTAGCGTGCATTAATGGCAGCCCATGACCGCAGTGCGATTCTCTTGTACGAGTCCGGCAGCACTTTAAGCCTTACCAATTTCAATAGCGCGTAAACATTCATGGAAGAGGCGGAACATTCAGCATAGCTGGTGGGGTCGTTCAACACGGTATGCCAAAGGCCTTCACGATCTTGGACAGCGCGGAGACCGCGCGCTAGACGCGACGCGATTTGCCGAAGCAAAGGATAAGAAGCATGGTTACGGTCCATCATTTCCATAGTGTCGGCGAGTGCCATAATCACCCAGCCGTTACCACGACCCCACAATACTGGGGTGAGTTGGCCCGTCTGCCAATCTCACATGTGGTAGAAGAGACCGGTTTTGTCGTCTTGCAGGTGGCGCGCATGCACGATGAACTGCTGCGCGGCATCATCGACATACGCGGGCTTGTTTTCCAATCTGCCGGACCGGGCCAGAACCGGACAAGCCATGTATAGAGTGTCAACCCAGTACTGGTGACTGCCCGTCCAGTGGTCGATGCCGCCTTCCGGACCATGCGGAGGTACTCCGGCTTGTTTCGCTCTTGGTAAAGAGAGAGCATCAATGCGCCCGCAGTCCAGCGGTTGCAATCGCCAGGTTGGGGTCCGCCATTCAATTCGAGAATTTCCTCCCGACTCTCTCGCGTGTAAAGCGCGGCCCATTTTTCCGCATAATCCAGGTAGGTAGGACTGTGGGTTCGTTCGTAGGTTTTAATTAGGCCGATGAACAAAGTAGCCTCCCCCCAATCGTAGGGATAGCTCTCCGGCGGAGTTTGGACGAGGTGATCGGCTACCGAGATCCATTTTTGCCGGTTAAGTGACGCTACTGGCGAGGCAGCGGTGGCCGCTATTGGGGCGCCCCCAAGGATACCAATGGCTAGACAAATAGCTGCAAATTGACGAATCATGGACACAGCAATTTCACCTCGCAAGGCAGCGCAGTTTCGAAAGCGCACACTCCGTATATTATTCCCGATTCCCAGTAGAAGATCGTCTTCGCGCTTTCGACTGATCTCGGCGCCACTGTAGGCTTCGCTGAGAGTCACTTGAATATTTTGCAGCTGGTATTAGCTTGTCAAGAATTTGCCGCCAAGAAAAATTCTTTTCGTCCAATTGACTGGACGCGAATCGTCTGGTCGCTGCGAACGTCCGCAGCGCTTCCTCTAATCTCTCCCGAAACGGGAGCTAAGGTCCACCGCCTCGTCCGCACAGAACCGAATCAACCGCTTTACGTCGCGGTCATTAGTACTACTGTGTTACAAAAAGGGAGAGCCACAAAAAGGACAACCAGAGAGTTGCCGGAGCAGAATCCGTGCGATAGTTTGTCGAAGTGTAGCGATGGACCACGGGTTATGCCGCTCCACGCGCACCGGCCGAACCCCGAGGGCGGAATTTGGGCGGCATTTCGGGGACGGGTAAGTCCACCTGACCGGCGCGAGCGGAGGGGGAAAAACGGCTCCGCTCGGCTACTAGGAACCCATAGGCCGCGATACAGAGGGTAGCGTGATGATGAAAGCCGCGCCAACCTCGTCCTTCATAGTGACCCAGCCCGAGTTCCTGCTTCAGTTCTTGGTAGTCGCGCTCGATGATCCAGCGATGCTTGGCCAATCGCACCAGATCGGGAAGCTTCGTGTTGGCGGGCAGCGTGGATAACCAGTATTTGGTGGGTTCGGCTTCCTGGCTCGGCCACTCCATCAGCAGCCACTCCTCGGGACGTGGCTCACTGCCCCAGTAATCGCGATGGGCAGGACGCAGACGCAGGGCCGCAAAACGGGAGCGCAGGGACTTACGAGTTCCTTCCCGTCAGCGCACCGTTTTCCAGGCGGAGGAAGGTAAGCTCATCGCCAACTCGCGTACCGCAACCGGAGCATGCTTGCCATGGCGGCGTAGCCGCTTGGCGGGGCGTCCGATTCCTCTCCACTTCCGTTTGGGTAGCGGTGCCTGGCCCGGTTTCCACACGCTCACCGACGACTGGATACCCACCACGTACAGCAAACCTAATTCGGTGATGCCATCGCGAAATCCGGTGTCGTTGCCATAGGCGGCGTCAGCCAGTACCGGAGCTGCGGGGATCTCTCGGTCCAGGGCGGTGCGAATTTGTTGCAAAGCAAGTTTCGGCTTGGTTTGAAAACTGATTTCCGGCGGTATGCCTGTGGCCTTTCTCCGCCTCTTATCTTGAGTCCATACTTCCGGTAAGTAGAGACGCCAGGCGATCGGCAAACTCACCTCCGCGGTGCGGATCGACAAACTCACCGCCACCCGGCAGTTCTCTTGCTTGCCCACCTGTCCACAGTACTGTCGTGTTACTCCCACCGAATGCGTACCTCTCTTCACCAATCCCGTGTCATCGATTATCCAAGCTTCGATCGGTCCTTGCTTCCGCATGGCGGGCAGCACGTACTGGCGCACCGCTTCCAGAATGTCTTCATCCCTCCAGGGCGGATGGGCCACGACATGGTGCAACGACTGATGGGTTTGGCGCACCTTGTCGGGGCAGAGACGAGCCGCCATCGGTTCCACGCTTTTGCGTTCCCCGGGAAGCAGCAAACCGGTGCAATAGGACGTCAGAGGGACCGTGCGATCCAGGTGCCCCGCGGCTACGAAGTTGGCGCTCATGACCAGCAACTTAACATTAAAGAGTGGTGACCGGGTTGAGCATTCAGCCGGAGGTATTCATTTTGTAACACAGTAGTATTAGCTGCCTGTTCCAATTCCCGCACAAATTCGATTGCTTCTGCGCGCATCATATGCGTCAGATGATGCACTCGTATCCGGGTTGTTCTCGTGATTATTCGCGGTTTAACCGTGTGACAAGTCTCTCCCGCGATGCTCAAGGTCTCGGTGCTCTTTCCATCGCCTGTGCTCCGCTGCGCGGGCGCAGTGAACGTAGCTTTGGCACCTGGCAAGGGCGGCTGCCGCAAGAGCTGCGGCTGCATGGGATCAGCACCCTGGAAGGGGCCAATGGCTTTCTCCGAGAACACTACATGGCCGAATTCAATCGCCGCTTTCAGGTGCGGGCCGCGCAATCAGGCAGCGCGTTGGTA
>QIAN01000053.1 GCA_003225005.1 Acidobacteriota bacterium
CGCTTTGGGTAGCATCCGTTTCTCCTCACGCTGCACGGGTGGGAATTGTATCTCCTCTCATTTCTTCGCTCGTGTCAAGTCCCGGTGAGTGGGATTCGCGGAGAAGTGGCCGACCTCACGGTTCAGAAACCGGCCAACTCCCTAGCAGTATTTGCCGGGCATTTCAAATTGACGGGATCGCTGTTAATCGTCCATCATGTGCCTATGCGCAGTGGCCATCGACTGCCGGAGTCAAATGTGAATCTTATGTTCCTAGCGGTCTTTGGCGTCCAAGAGCGTTTCAGCGATTGCCAGCAACGCTAAGATCTTCTCAGCCGCAGGAAGGCTGTCCGCGAACTGTAGAGCTTGTGCTATGTCTCCACGCTGCGCTTCGACTCGCGCAATCTCGCTAAACGCATAGGGCCTTTCGTGCGATTCCAGATTAGATACCCCTGAGACAGCGCCCGTATAGTCCCCGCTTTCAGCAAGCTCTATAGCCCGCTCTGTTGGGCTGAGATTGGTCGATTTGTCATCGACAGAGCGACGTTTTTCTCGTTTTGTTGCATGGCCAGCGGAAGCGGCAAGTGACTCCCTTTCATTGAAGAGGACATATTTTACGTGCGCGTGCGCTGGTTTATCCTCGATCATCGCCAGAGTGTCGTCAGCCCCAGAACCGAAACCGGCTTGGAGTTGCTGAGTCGAGATGCACCCCAGCATTGTGTCCTTGGAATTGAACATATGTGACCAGTGCTGAGGCGCACCACCGGTTCCCCGGCCTTCATCATCGGACCGGAGTCGCTTGGCAATGTCGACCGCTTCCGCAAAAATGGCAATCGCGTGACCGCGCTGACCGTCGTTCGCCAGTTTTAGACCCAGATTCGTAAGTACCTGAATGCGCGCGATATCATCCTTCACAGAATGAGCCGCACGGTCCGCCACAGCAAATTTCCTAGCGTCGTCGGCGTAACCCGCCAAGTCGGCAAGCGCTGAATCCCTCCTTTTGGAATCCGAAATTGAGGCCAGGACCTGTTCAGCGACCTCGAACTTGCCCTGCATAGTTAGCACATGCACTAGGTCGAAGCGGGCCCAGTCCTGCGACTCAACCTCCGGGAAGTCTTTGATGTGTGTGAGGGCACCAGAAATATCACCATGACCTGCCCGTTCCGTGATCAATTCGATGCGAAAAGACATATCCTCTGCTTCGCTGCCCTCATACATCTTTACATTGGTGCCAGCCTTCATCGCGCATTCGTAGAACTGAAACGCCTCGCTCTTGGCACCCGTGGCCGAGAGAATGTGCGCGATTTCCTCGAACGCCTTGGCCTTCTGTCGGTCATCTGCAAGCTCGACCGTCGTCCCCGCAGCCTTGGATAGAATTACCCGCACACTCGACGGATTGCCTTTATTCTCGACCTGAATAGCACACTGCGCATGAGCAATCGGGCAGAGACTCATAAACCAGGCCAGGAGCAGAGTATGAAGAAGATATTTCCCATTCAATGGTGCAGGAATGAACATGTCTTTCACCGCGGCTATTCGGACCATTGTTACACGGCGCAGTGGGAAGCCTGCCTATTTTGCGGGCGGCATTGATTCAACTATAAGGTGGGAACGCCGGGAACGGTTTCCAGTCGACATCTTCGGACAAGATGGTTTTGAAAACCTCCTGCCCGAGTTGGTGAGGCTGGACTTCGCTTTGCTGAGCACGCTTTACGGCGCTGGCTTTCTGAGTCACACAAACCTCCTTCGTGCAGAAGTGTAAAACATCACCACTGACTTTGGACACAGGTGCCGGGGGATAGACGGGAAGTTCCCCTACTCTGAAAGTCTCCAATCATCACGGCCAGACGGCATCCGCGCTTTGTAGAGGCGGGGCTTCAGCCCGGCTCCTTTTCTCGTCCCTCCCCACTCGCCGCTGGGTGAGCTTCGGCGTTACATTGCGATCCTCGTAGGGTTGGCCGTGATATGCTTGTCGGCCTAGTACTAGTTGGGCTGATCAGGAACCGGCATGACCAAGACAGCCGTCAGAGAGCAAATCGCTCACCGGTGGTACACGCGCCCCGTGCTCTTCGTTGCTATCGTGCACTTCGGTTCTACATCGACATGCTCGGCTTCGAGAAGCGTTGGCATGAGGGCGGCGGCTGCGGCGAAAGGAGCCTGAGACCATGGCAGATAACGAGCCTCGCATCAGCGAGGTGCCAACCGGATTGGTCGTCGCTGTTGGGAAACTAGACAAGAGAGTTGTGAAAGAAGCATCTGATTTCGTCACTTCGCATGCCGCAGGTGAGTGGGGGATGGGACCATACACCGGCGGTCGACGAGCCCCTACCCACGACGAGATTGCCCAACTCGCGTTCAATCTGTACGAGTCACGTGGCCGGCAAGATGGCCACGACGTCGAAGATTGGCTGCGTGCCAAGGAGGAACTCGGGCGTTAGGCGTAACTGCGAAGTGCCGAGGAATATAAGGCCTCGCACTGGGAAATCCTTTGCGCCGCGTATTTAATGTCGGGGCAGGCGCGGTTCAACGCTTCTGGTACGGGTGGAAGATGTAGTCCTGCGCCTTCACGGCCGTATGGCACGCGTGTCCGCAGTCTGAGGGGCTTTTGGGATCGGCCGTGAACTTGTCCGATGCGGCTTCGTAGTTGAACACCGCGTATCCCCATCCGCCGCTTTTCGGAAATCTCTTGCTGTCCTTTTCGATGACGAAAGCCTGGGTAAAGACGTCTGGCACATCCACGACGAAGGGGGCCTCCGTGCTCTTCTTCGGCTTCCACTGGAGCTTCACGATCTTGGAACCATCCGGGAAAGGCCGGGCGTTGCCCGGAACGCCGGCCTTGTACGCCTCGACCATGGTCGGATTGGCGACGATCACCTTGAGCACTTCGTCGGTCCGGGCGGAAGAGACCACCGCCCAGTCCTCGTATCCCCTGAAGTCGGAGAACGCGATTCCGCTCGGCGATTTCAGCGAGTACTTGTCCTGCGCGTTCGTGAGCTTGCTTTTCCGCTCCATGGCTGATCCTCTCTTAACCGGCATTTCGATTTGTAAGAGTAGCTCTAAAACGCGTTTTTTACACTCGGATCAAAGTCCAGTCAATAACTTGCCGGCGAGCCAGTAATCGACACTGAACTTTCCCGGACCAAAGCAGATCAGCCAGATAAAGAAGAGCACGTACAGGATTTCCGGAAAGTAGAGGAAATCGTCGAGCCAGTTAAGAGGCGAGAGTCCTTTAGCCATGGCGGAAAGCTTGGTGGTCAGGATGGCGAGGTCGATCACTTTGGTAGAGATTCTCGAATTTCTTCGACGCTCTCTGCCACGCTTCGCCCCGTCGTATCGATTACGATGTGCTTACGGCCCCAAGGCTCGTATTCACGAGAGATAACTTCTTCCCATGTCGGCAGTCTCAGTCCGTTGATGTCGGCCGATCGCGTTTCCACACGCTGGCGATGTTGTTGCGGGTCAGAACATATCACCTCAACTTCAGCGGCGCGCACCTGCGCTCGATGCGCAACGTCGATCCAGGCATCGCGACTCAGCTGAATGGGATTGACAGAATCCGAAATCACAGTTCGACCTAGGCGAAGGTTGTCCTCGGCAATCGCATAAGCAACACGATACCCCGTGTCGTTGAGCGGTTGGTTCACCGTCCCGGAGTCGCGGATGGCTTGTTCAATCGAGTCAATGCGCACATATATTGCACCGAGCTGGCGAGCCAGCTCTCTGGCAATGGTTGTTTTTCCAGTACCCGGTAGGCCGCCAAAGATGATTAGCATGGGAGCCAGTCTGCCAGTCGAATATGTTGGGAATTTTCCATCACGCGATTGTACTCGAATCGCCAAATATTCCGGATGAATGGGATAACGCCGACCTGCCTGTTCCAGTTGAGTGAGAAAGTCCGTGTGGAACCATCGGCGCTGATTTTCCTCTACGCCCGTCAGTTGTTGCAGTTCGGCCGTGGAGTTTGCCACCTCGCTCAACACACCGAACGCGATTTCTAGGAAATATATCTGCCCTCGCTCGTCGCTGAGGAACATGTCCCCAAAATTGTTCATCGCCACGATGATGAGCGGGCGATGGGAACCGACACCCCACGTGGGAAACTTGGGAAAATACGAAGCCAGGGTCCCTATCCGGTTACTGTCGGAAGGAACTCAATTTACAGACAGATTTTTTAGCTTCGGTTTCGAAGAAACGCTAAGGCAAATCGCTTTCTAACATTTCTAACAATTGGATGGGAGTGCTGCCAGTAACGTCTTCCCGCCGATGAGACTTAGAAGTGAGGGGATGCCGTTTCGATTCCCATCGCCCGCTCCATAACTAACGATGATTCAGTTGCACTTACCCGGTCAGTTCCTCCTGAGTATCTGGCAGATCGCCAGATGCCCATCCATGAAGTCAATTTATTAAAATTATTCGTATGAGATAGATAACGCACCGGCGAATTCTCACGACTGCCCGGAATGAGCCAAAAGTCGAAGTTGAAATCGAAGAAGAACTTGCCGTAAACTGTTGACAGTGAAGTGTTTGCTGTGCGCCCGTAGCTCAGTTGGATAGAGCGTCTGGCTTCGAATCAAAAGGCTCAAAATCCACTAAGTCGTTTCCCCTGCGCACTTTAAACGTGATGCGGGCGCATCTGGAGCCGTTTCGGCTGTCCCAACCATTGTCCCAACTCCGTACCAACAATTGGGCGATTATGTGCAAGATCTGCGGCCATGCCGAAAGTCGATTTCCGCGACGAAGTCGTAAACGTCGCTGTCCCTGCCGAAAATGCTATCCGTCGCGAATGCCTTTAAAATCAGCGACCACGAGTGCAACCCGCGCTAACCCGGCGAGAGGATGAACAATGTTACATGCGCTGTGGCTGGAAAAATAACAATTCGCCAGCCACAGGTAGAATGGTACCGCTCCAACCGCTTGATTTTGGTCCGTGATGACATTTTGATACCCACAAGGAGCAGTCATGTACTGGCTTAGCGTTTTTGTGTGACACCGCAATCGGATTATTGTTTTTGGATGTACTTTAGTGGATTTTTAGGCTATACAGGCTTAGTAGAATTCCACACTTAGATACAGAAATTAGCGCTAATGAATGCTGTTTAGTGGTTTTGAACGACATGGTTAAGCAAGCGGGGCTTATTGGCCTCTCGAGATTGGTCGAG
>QIAN01000357.1 GCA_003225005.1 Acidobacteriota bacterium
ACGTATTTTGCTTTTGCACGCCACCTCAGGTCCGCGTGGATCTTCTTAAGGTCGGAATACATTCCGGCGCCCAGCTCATTGCCTACGAAAAGCCCGTGGCACTCTCGATGAACGAAGCCATTGAGATTCGAAAGGCCGTGCAAGATGCTGGGGTCAAAACTGTGGTGAGTCACCAGCATCGCTACGGGAAGCACTATCAGAAGGTAAGAGAAATCATCTCCAGTGGTGCTATTGGGCGCGTCCACACTGTTTACGGCCACTCAGTTGGGTGGATGCTCCACATCTGCTCGCACTTGGTCGATTACATGCGATGGTATAACGACAATGCACGCGCTGAATGGGTGATGGGACAAGCCGCCGGTCGGGGTAAGCTGGTAGACAATCATCCTTCCCCCGACTACCTCGCGGGCTTCATTCAATTTGACAATGGAGTTCGTGGAACAATCGAGTGTGGCGCTGGAGCGCCCAACGTTCCCGAAGTCGATTATTGGTGGCGCAAGAGCAGAATCGGAGCGCAAGGCACAGAGGGATTTGCTGAAGTACTCACCGGTGGCGGATGGCGGGCTGTCACTCGCGATCAGAAAGGAGTCATTTCTGGTGATGGCTGCATGAACTATGACTAGGATATGCCCCCTTACGTGGAAGACATGGCCCGCTGGCTAGACAGTGATGATCAGGTGCACCCCTGTAATGGGGAAAGCGCGTACGAAGGCTTTGAGATCGCCATGGGACTCCTGCGCTCGGTTGTTCAGCGAGGGCAGATCAAGCTTCCGTTGGGACCCGGCGAGCCTGAACTTGATGTGATTGGAAAGGTCCTGCCGGAACAAGTGCTTGTTTCAGACGAGGTAAACAGGACGGCGTACCAGCTGTAACTCCTGCCAGTTGTGGAAGGCGTCTTCGTTATGCTCCCTTCGAGGCCGTAGGTCAAGGTCAAACGCGCGTGAAAACAGGCTATGAACTGGCACCATCTGCTCTGCCTAAACTCTGCCCAACTGGCCATGACAGGTCCTCACCAAATCGCACCAAACGACACGCCGCAAACTCGCAAGTCTTTATAAATGCACTGAATCGTGAAGTTAGAAAAGAATGGGTTGGGACTCAAAATCTAGACAGCCCACTACCTAAAGACGCTTCGCGCCTTTTTATGGGCCGATGCTTTGTCCTTGACGGGCTGCGAGGATTTCCCCAATACTAGTGCCCGCCATTGCTATGGGATCGCCTACTTTGCCTGTTGCGAAGTCGCTCTCAGAACGAGAGTGGCAGTATTTCGGCGTTGCAGCTGGGGTCGGCATCGCGGCCTTCATAATCTTAGTCGCCCTTGGTTTATTTTGGGCCGCTGTTTCTTCTCACGACACAGAATCGGCAGGGACATCCGGCTGGTTGATGGCTCCCGTTGTGTGGTTGCTGAGTTCAGCGTATAGCAAGTGGAAGGCGATTTCGGTTTCTGATGTACAGAGCGCAGGTCATAAACGTCTGGTCTTTCTAAGAGATCTTTGGTAACCCCAGCCCATTCTCCGGACGTTTCCGCCCCGTGCTTTGTATAGGTCGCAGGAGACGCCGTTGGGGCAGGACCCGGAAGAAGACTTCGCAGTCTGCGGTCTGATCGAAATGCAACGCAGGCTTGCGAACTCCGAGAAGCTCTTCGAGCGGCTCGTTGGGACGCTGTGGGCGGCGGGCATGCTGGACGAACGCCTAGCGCAGTTGACGGATCGCCAGATCGGGCAATTGATGTTCGATGCCGTTGCAGACCAGTTGTCTATCCTGCGACCGGAGACGATGATCTGGCGATCAAGCCACGCGGCGACTGTTCCGCTCGGAAGGCGGAAAGGCTGACGACGGAAGATATAGATCGCGAAAAGCAACGACCCGCCTGCCCAAAGTGCGGGAACGAGACGCTCCGACATTACGGTATCGACGAGCAGGATTTTATGGAATGTGTCCTGTCGAAATGCGGGTACAAGGAATCACTCAGGAGGTAACACTTTTGCCGGTAAAACGAGTCGTCCTCTACACCCGAGTTTCCAGTAGCGATTAGCGCACTGAGACCCAGCTTTGCGACTTGCGCCCCTTGGCGAAGGCTCGCGGCTTCGAGATTGTCGGCGAGTACACGGACACGATCAGCGGAGCAAAAGCCAAGCACCCCGGTCTGGATAAGCTTATGTCTGACGCCCGACGCGGACGATTCGACGGTGTTTTGCTTTGGTCACTCGACCGGATGGCTCGCTCGGTGGAGCACTTTTTAGAAGTTCTGGACGAACTCAATCACCTGAACATCGGACTGGTCAGTTTTCGAGAAAACATTGACACTTCCGGCCCGCTGGGTCGCGCCATGATCGTCATCGTCGCCATTAGCGAACTCGAAAGAAGTCTGATCGTCGAGCGCGTAAAAAAGTGGCATGCGCCGAGCGCGGCTGGAGGGCAGACAAATTGGGCGAGCACGGCTGGACATCAATCGAGAGCAGGTTGTCATTGATCGCCGCTCCGGAATGTCATTGACCGCTGTTGCCAAGAGGCACGCAATCAGCAGGGCGTCCGTGTGCAGGTTGATGAAAGAGGCCAACGGGAATTCCCATGCGGATTGTTGCCTTCTGGCGGCAACCTCGTGGCACACTCGGCTGTAGGCGGGAACTAAATATGAGTGCTGACATGGTTGGCAAAATATTTGTCATGGTTTCCAGCAGCGGAGACCTTCCGACCAACCCGTTGAGCCTGCGCGAGTGCATGGTTTGCGGGAAAGTGTTCAACCGTGAGCAGTCGCGAGAGCATTATTATGTGCCGTGCCCGCCGTCATCGGAACAGCCTGCTGTCACAGGTCGTTATTAGGTGACCAAAGCACAAATTATCGAGAAGACGCTGAGGGCGATGAATCTGCGCTCGCTTGAGAACGAGCCCCCAGTCAGCGAAGAGCAGGACCAAAAGCCCGTCGGTCCCCCTCCCCCGAGTGGAACGACGGGCCATCTGGGCAAACGTGGCGGGTTTGGAGTCCGCTCTCCCGTTCCTTGCAACTCCCTTCCTCCTCGGAGGGTGCTGCCAGGTAGCGGAAATTTAGCCATTTAGCGGCAGGGTGAAAATAGAGTAGACACTGTAAGGCCAAGACATTGAACCAGTAGCGGTCGCAAAACCCGAATTGAAAAACGCCGTAAACGCCTGCGGAAATCAGGCTGACCCAATAAAGGAATGCCTCTCCTGAGGAAGAACGATTGCGGAAAACCCCACCCGTGCGACACTCTGGGAAGAATTCGTTCAAGAACCCGTCCGTAGCCACAACCCAGTTCCAAGGCGAGCATGGAGGACTTCGTTTTTGCAAGGACGAACTCGATCTCCGCTTCAAGGTACGCTTTGGTGCGCGCATCTGTGCCTTCGCGGTCGATCGGCAGGAGCTTTTCCGAGAGACAATTCGAGTGACTCGATCAGGCGGGCTCGTGATGTTTTCGAGCTACACTCCTCAATTCTGCATCGACTGGAATGGTTTGAAGTTCAGTCGGCACACCACCTGATTGGCGAGATCGATTACCAAGCTACAGCCAACGGAACGATTGTCTGCAAGGACGGTTTTCGCGCAACAACTGCGGACAGGCAGAGTTTTGAGAAGCTTGCTGCCAGTCTGGAAGTTATACCCCGCATTACTGAGGTGGACGGTTCCTGTCTGTTCTGTACGGTGTTCAGGGAACGACGACCATATATGCGCCGCGGTTCTCTATGCCAGCAGGCCGTACATAGATTTGAAAATGCGCTTGACACATTCGGCAATCGATTTCGCGGTTTTTCTATTCCCGGCCAATGCCAACGTGTACCGCAATGCCCAACCTCAGGCGTGCACGCTGCGACGTGTGGCCGCGGCCCGTCCCGCCGCCTCCGGTTTCATTCAGTAATTATGCGGTCTTGGCGAGTTTGCAGCTTTGACCTTCGACTTTCCCAAAGGGACTCATGCAAGGAAGCCAAACTATGTTTCAGTTGTGCACATGCGCAATTGCGGTAGATCAGAAACCAACACTGGCCGAAACACTTCCTGCCTGAAGAGTGCATCGAGCTGGAAAGTCAACGAATCGTAACGCAGCGTTACACATATCGGTTACACACCTGTATATTGCGATCCCTCAAAAGCGGAACATATACTATATAACTTGTTTAGAATCATGGTGCCGGGAGGGGGAGTCGAACCCCCAAGACCCGAAGGTCGGCGGATTTTGAGTCCGCTCCTGGCGTTTGCCAACCAACCCATTTTCTTTCAGTTACAGCGACTTGCGATCTTCTGCATGCGCGGCCCGTGAGGTCCGGTGAGGATCTGTAAAGAAGTGGCGGCAAAGTTCGGGCACGAAAAAGCTGTAGCCGAGACCTCCGAAAAGTCCAGCGCAACGAATCGAACCTCGCCGATTGGTGCCGATGCAGGACGGTCAATGAGTTCTATGGGGATATTTCAACAACTGACACAAACCCTTCGGGCACCCTGCGCCGCTCATGCGCTGATTGCTTTCCATCGGCACGTTACGGTGCTACTGTTCAGGCATGAAAAGCGCGTCGAAAAAAAAAGAAATCCCGTCACGTAAAGAACAGCGAACGCACCACAACCACCAGAGGGCGCATTCTTGAGGTAGGCGACGACGAAGCCGTTCGCGAGTTTATTGCGGCAATCTGCAAGAATCGGGGTTTCGACGTGGTTCAGGCACGGTGTGGTGACGAGGCCCTCAATCTTTACCGGAAGCGCGGTCCCTTCGTGCTCGTGCTGAGCGATTTGTACTGGTACGATCGTGGTGCAACTGAACCCCCGCTCAGCAGCACTAAAGCGATCAGGCACGGGATTCAGCTTGCCTCAGCGATCCGCAAACTCGCTCCAGAGCAGAAAATCGTGATCCACACAGGAGCTTCAAGAGTGCGGGAGCAGATGCCCAAGGAACTTGGCGACGTTTGCATTCTGGAGAAACCGTTCAGGGTGGAAGAATTGGAAGCGTTGCTCCTGTAGTCACGTGATTACACTCAAGACTCCCGGTCAAGAGTTTTGAGTGCTATGGCGATTTTCGCCAGCTACCCGCTTCACAAAAGATCGACGGCTGGATTTCGGGACATGCATTTCTACACTTCCGAGATTAAATACCTACTCTTCATCCTCATGCAGTGGAACGCGCGATCGAACGGCCAAAATGTAGGCCTTGGCGCCCGGTTTGTCCTGGTTGTAAAAGCCCACCGTGCAGTTGGGACGAAAGTAGTAGGCGTCTCCTGCTTTGGCGGCATAGCGACCTTCGACGCCGTCCGTCCCACCGCCGGCCACGATTTCGCCCTGGCCGTCCACTACCAGGTAGATTTCTTCCGCGGCCTCGTGGTGGTGAGGCCGGTTCGTGCCTCCGGGTGCGAAATCCATCCAGAAAAAGCTGTCCATCACGTAGGCCTCATCAATCAAGTCTCGTTTTCCGGTGTGCAGTCCGATCAGAAGTTTGTACAGAACTGAGTTCGGGTGACCGCTGACAGTCTCCTCCCTAGCATCCTCCAGGTTTGCGATTTTCGGATATGGCATCGGCGCCCCGATTGAAATCGATGACGGGATCTTGAACCCCATCACCAGCACGCGCAGCGGCTGGTCCGAGTGGTTTGCAATCGAATGCTTCACGCCTGGAGGCAAGTACGTGAAGTCATGCTTGCGCAACGCTTGAACCTGATTTTGGTAGTGCAGCATGCCCGCCCCTTCGACGACGAAATAGATCTCCTCCTGGCGGTCGTAGAAGACGGTCTGGCAATTGCCATGCCGATCCAAAGAGACTTCGCCGAAACGAGTTACGGTTTGGAGGGGTCGGTTCTCTTTGTCCCCCTCGCCGAAAATAGCCCGGTAGTGGCAAGTTGGAGAGGTGAGACCCGCCTTGGTCTCCGAAAGGTCTGGAACGTAGCGATGCAGCCATGTGGGGTCTGTCTGCCGCTCTTGCGCTCGGAGCCCGTGTGCCAGCAACAGAAAGAACAGCAGGAGTTTTTTCACGTTCAGTGCTCCCGACTCGCTTTGGATTTCGTTTCCGGCCGGGTCTTCGCTTCTTTGATGAACAGGAATCAGGTACCCAGGGCAGATGATACTCGCTTTGGAAGTGATCAGTGTTGTAACCAGATGTTAGCGCAAGTTTGCGCCGTCGCTTATCCCCAGCGGGGATTTTGAATGCTATCAGGATGTTACAGGGAATGTCCAACAGTGCCATTCCGCCATTGCATCTCATGCCGTAGCATTCTTTTTTTTTGGTGACTCTGTGATCGGCGTCACTGACAGCGAACACCAAAACCAGTATGCATGTACTCCAAAGCAAGCCAAGGTTCGCAGTGCGGCGATGTAATCAGTCCGGTTTGTACGTCCGCTTGGTGCGCACAGCTCCCTGCGGATGTTGAACACGCTGCTTCTGCTCCTCTGCCAATCGTGAGCCCGAGTGCCCTGCCCACACGGACTGATTTTGATCACATTTTCCGAACACCACATTTCACAGGGAGGATTCTATGAAGTTTCGACACTCGTACGAGTTGCCCGCCAGAGTCGCGTGTATTGCCGCTCTGGCCTTGGCGACGACGCTAAGTTTTGCCTGGACGCCGACCGGTATGCGGACCGCCCGCGCCAATCACACCGCCACGGTTCTTCCCAATGGCCTCGTGCTAGTTGCCGGAGGAACCGGCGACCACAATGCTGCCCTTGCGTCAAGTGAACTCTATAACTCGGCGTCGGGCACGTGGAGTTCTACTGGCAATCTGCATGTGGCTTGCGTCAGCGCTGGCGCTGTTCTGCTCCCGAATGGCAGGGTGCTCGCGATGGGCGGCTGCCTCAGCAACGACTGCCTGAGCAGCACGACAAGGAGCGCGGAAATCTATAACCCGACCAGCGGATCGTGGACCGTAACTGGCTCCATGCGAACGGGACGCGCCCAGTTCATCGCGGTGCTTCTGCCAACTGGCAAGGTTCTAGTTGCTGGCGGCTGCACCTCTTATGACGTAAATGGCTACCTCGCGGTGACCACGGCGGCCGAACTCTACAATCCAGCCACTGGAACATGGACTTCCACCGGAGCCATGAGAGCTACGCGGATGGCCATGACTGGTACTGTGCTGCCGAACGGCAAAGCCCTCGTCGCTGGTGGACAGACCGCCTCGAGTGATGCCCTCAGCAGTTCGGAACTGTACAATCCTGCCACTGGCACCTTTAGTTAGCTTGACCAGCAGGCTGATCACGCCCCGCTCCGACCATACGGCAACGTTGCTCCCTAATGGGCGTGTGCTCATGGCTGGAGGAGAGGGTGTGAATGGGCTCAGCCTCATCAAGGCCGAGCTCTATAATCCGGTCACGGGAACTTACTCAACTACGGGGAATATGCCCTCGACTCGGCAGGAGCACACCGCAGTACTGCGACCCTACTCCATAATGGCCACGTTCTGGCTGCAGGTGGTGAGAACGTCAGCGACGAACTCAGCAGCGCGGAACTCTTCTGATGCTTGCAAGAAACAACGGGCGAAGTGAGACAAGTTCGCCCGTTGTTGTTCTCTCATTTCCGAAGTGCTGACTCTAGCCAAAATTCGCCAAACGCAAGTCACTATAAGGCGATGTTTCGCCAACCGGGCAATCGAACCGGCTCGAATTCAGATTCCGGTACTGCCAGGCCAGCGGGCGTTGCGTATTGCGTCCTCAATCGGGTAGCACCGGCGGCACTGCATGACATGTACCAGCGCCTGGTCTAGGTCCCATCCGGAACACCAATGAAGATAGGCTGCAACTACACTGGGCGAACGGCTGACACCGGCAGTGCAATGAACGTACACAGTGTGTCCCTGACCCAACAGATGCGCCAGCGCGGCGACGCACTTGGGAAGACGTAGTTGCAGGTCGGCGTTGCTGAAGTCCTTGACTGGAACGCTTTCGAACGCGAGCCCCACCCGAGCCGCCGCCGCCCGCTCCGACTCAATCCCGCCATCACCTCGGTCCTCGTCATCCTGCAGGCTGAGAACAGCAGTGATGTTCAGCGATTGTAGGTTCTTGAAATCTTCGTCGTCGCGGGGATCTGGGCCGACCCACAGATTGGGCTGGATAGGCGAGCAGGTCATCCCCAGGATGATAACCGCTGCATGCCCCCATGTTCTCGTGCGCGACGGCAAGCGCTTTTACGTGGACGATGATGGAGAGCAGAAGAATATACGCGTGTACGATGTTGCTGCAGACGGAAGCCTCACAAACGGACGAGTGTTCGGCGAAGAAAAGGGCGCTCCGCACGAGGATGCGCCGGATGGTATTAAAGTTGATAAGCCAGGCCACATCTTTGTCACTGGCCCGAAGGGCATCTGGGTCTGGGACCCCGATGGCCATCATCTCGGCACCATTGAAATGCCGGAGCAGCCGGCGAATCTGACCTAGGGAGGTAAGGATTATCAAACGCTGTACATCACTGCTACGACTTCGGTCTATCGCCTCCGTACCAAAACTCGCGGATTCGTGCCTCATTTGGAACACTGAGGGCGCTCACAGTTCTGTAGTGCCACGGTTGTCCCTTCTCGCCTTTTTGATTTTCTCGATTTCCAGTTTGTGCGCCGCGCAAAGCGCTGAGGCTCGCTCTTATGCCGATCGCGGGCTCGAGCTTGCACAATCCGGAGATCTCGCCTCCGCCGAAAGCGAGCTTCGCCAGGTATTGAAGCTCGAACCGAACAACCCCGAATTCCTTAGCACTCTCGGTACGCTGCTCGCGATGGAGAAGAAGTTGGTGGAAGCCTGAGCTATACCGACCCCGTTACCGGCCAACCCGTGAACCTTGCCTTGAAGGGGGGAAGTCTTCGCCTCTTCG
>QIAN01000358.1 GCA_003225005.1 Acidobacteriota bacterium
CCCCAGGGTGAGCTGTTATATTCGCGACATGACAACTGCTCCTGCTAAATCGGTGCCCCAGTTGGAAATTGACCCCGCCAGTGATCTGGTCTCTCGTTACGCTGACCAGTTGAAGGGAAGTCTTCGCTGTTTTGATCGGGTCATTATGCATGGAACTCTAATTGATGTGGCCCATCCTGGGGCTTTGTTGGTGTCGATGCACGCAGCGGGGTTTAAGCCACGGGACCTGGCCCGCTTTGGCCAGCCGATCACCACCCAAGTGCGGGACCACATTATCGGGCTGGCGCGGCGCAACGGGATTGAAATTGAAATGGTCAGGCGGAAAAACTTTCGGCAGGAAGATCGGGTGGCCGCGATTTTGAAAATACGGGGAAGACATGCGGGTCTGGTGCACGTTTTTGCGGTGAAGGAAGCAGCGACGGTTTTTGACACTCGCCACGCCCGTGCCGACGGATATGCGCAGGTGATTGCTCGCCGGGGAGCTTGCATGCATTACTACCTGTATTGGATGGACCCGATGCTGGGACTGGTCCATGTGCGCGTGCCTACCTGGTTGCCGCTGCGGCTGCAGGTTTACTTCAACGGGCATTCCTGGTTGGCCAATCGACTCAACACCGCAGGGATTAGTTACCAACTGGCCGATAATGCGCTGAGCCAGTGCGGGGACTGGAAAGGAGCCCAGGAACTGGCCGACAGCCTGGACCCGCGGGAATTGCACGACAAGCTCAAGGAACTGACCCGGATGTGCTGTCCAGTGAGCAGCCAGTTTCCTAATGGCTATCACTGGTGCCTGACACAGGTCGAATACGCCCAGGATCTGGTGTTCAAAGAGCAGGCGAGCATGGACCAGTTGTTTGAGGAGTTGGCACGCCAAGCCCTGCTGACCATCAAGGCCGAAGATGTGGCTCGGTTTTTGGGCAAACGTCTGCCGATGAGCCATGACACTCAGGTCACCAGCCATTTGGGACGACGTTACGCGGGATTGCGGCTCAAACATAGTTTTGGTCCCGCTTCGGTGAAACTTTACAACCGACCCGGAGGCATCCTCCGGTTGGAAATGACGACCTACGACGTGTCGTTTTTTAAGCACTACCGACAGGTGGTACATCAGGATAAGACTAAAGAGCAGTGCCTGGCCGCGATGAAAAAGAGCATCTATAGTTTGCGCGATCTGGCGCAGCTCATGCAAGCGGGGGTCAAACGCTATAGCCAGTGGCTGGCCAGCTTGCGGGAGCATACCGCCGGTCAACAGGATGCCACGCGCTTGGGTCGGCCCGCTCACGACCAGCAGGGCCGCAGTTACCGGGGGTTCAATCCGTTTCTGGAGGAGGACGAAAGTGTACTGCAAACACTCTTGCGTGGAGAGCATGCGCTGTCCGGGTTGACTGCGCGTCGCTTGCGCTCTTTGCTTGGAGGTTGGAGTCGAGGTCGCATTAGCCGTCTCTTGAAACGATTCCGCTTGCACGGTTTGTTGCGCAAGATTGGCCATACCTACGTCTATCACCTGACCCCCTTGGCACGTCGAGTCGTCACCGCCGTCCTGGATATTAAGAACAACATGATGGTCCCACAGTTGGCAGCCGCGGCAGTTGAAAATTGAAGCCATTTTGCATGCAATTTAAGAAGGACGAAGCGAAGCCCGAAATCCGAAAGAAATCCGAAGGCCGAAGCCCGAAGGGGGCCAATTCAGCGGCTGGAAGTCGCAGCTCCGACTCGTCGGTCACTCGAGCCCGCCTCTCAACCTGGAAGCGGCAGTTCAATTTCACAGAAGCAAACGAAGGGA
>QIAN01000360.1 GCA_003225005.1 Acidobacteriota bacterium
AAACTTCCCGTGACGGAAGCTTCCGCTACCGCCCTTGGCACCGCTCGCCAGACTCTGCTGCAAGTCGCCGCCCACGGCATGGAACGCTGGCGCAACACCGCAGAGCAATGTTGTCAGCATGGCGACTCCCATGGCAAACGCCAAGACCGATATGTTCAATCCGATCACCGCCTCCCGCGGGATCTTGTCGGTCGGAATAATCGCCCCGACTCCTTTCAAGCCGAAATAAGCAAATGCGCAGCCAGCTACACAAGCCGCTATGGATAGCAGAAGGCTTTCTACCAAGAGCTGCCGTATCAGCCGTATCCGGCTTGCCCCCAGTGCGGTACGGATCGCGATGTCCCCTCGACGAGCCGTCGCCCGGGCCAATAGCAGGTTTGCCACATTGCTGCACGCAATCAAAAGCAACATCAACACCGCCATGAGCAACGCGTAGAACATCTTCTTAAAATCCCCCAAAGCGCCATCGATGAGAGTCTGGACCGACACTGTGGGTCGCGGTTCGTCTGGCAAGAAATGGTGAACAATTACCTCTAGGTCTGCCGCGGCCGCCCGCAAGGGCACACCCGGTTTGAGCCGCCCTACGGGCGTCAGGGAGCCAGTTGCGTTTGGGCTTCGTGGCAACCAGATGCTGACGTTGTAAATGTCGAACCGACTTGGCATGATGCCTACCAGCGTCGTCGGCTCGTCATTGATGACAAAAGTAGCCCCGAGAATCTTCGGGTCGGCCTCGAATTCTTTCTGCCACATCTTGTAGTTCATTACAAACACCGGCGCGGCGGCGGGCTGCCCATCATCCGGCGTAATCCCGCGACCCAGAAGCGGCGGCACACCATAAAATTCAAAAGTATTGGTGGTTACAAAGGCACCAACAAGCTGACGAGTTCCCTTACCGTCGTCATAGAAGAACGAACTCGAGTCGTATCCAACGATATCTTCGAACACACGGTTTTGTTGCCGAAGAGCGAGGAATTCCTGGGGAAAGTAAAAGTCACGGTGGGTGATTCCCTGGGATTTCGTCAGATTCTCGACGGTAAGTCACACCAGGCGATTGGAGTCTCTATACGGGAACGGATCGAACATCAGGCTGTGAACAACGCCAAAAATCACGGTCATCGCGCCGATCCCTAGCGAGAGCGCGAAAATGGCCGCCAGAGCGAGGCGGCGATCTCTTCCGAGGCCGCGAAGGGCGAACCGAAAATCGCGGAACAGACTTTCGACTTGAATTCCCCAGCGGAATTTGCGGATTGGTTCTTTGTCTTGCGTCACAGTCCCAGCGTATAGCAGGGAGAGATCGTTAGCATAGACCTCTCACCGCAATAGTGAGCTTCAGGCCGAAGATATCATCGCGCTTGGACCCGCGGTCAAGAGATCATCGCTCAGTTGTGGCGTAACGCGCATCCTGGAGGATGTGAATCCTCTCGAAGTGTCTGCCTTCTGTAGAATGAACCGAAAATCAAGTCCGAGCCAGTTTTTGGAAATGGCTGTAAGTGTTTGATTCAAGAGATAAGCGGCGCGCCCGGCGGGACTCGGACTCCCGGCCTTGTGGTTACGACGCCAGACGGTCCCGGTGAAGTTCACTTTGATTTAGATTCAAAGAGTGGTGCGCCCAAGGGGCGATTTTAGAACTTTTCTAGACGAATTCGTAGTCAACTCGACAGATTTCGAGGTTCCGCTGGTCCAGGGTTTCTAAGGCTGTTCCGCCTGCAAGAATGTTGCTCCAACTCCGATGCTCACACCCCTAGGCCGGTAACGAAGCTGGCGATCTTCGCCGCAACACCGATCACTGCAGGGGCGATGTCCGCGACGGTTTTGGCAGCCTGTTTTAGGCCCTCGCTCGTGATGCTCAGGAACCCCTTGTCTGGATTTTGTTTCGCGACTTCTGTGGCTACAAGTTCTGCTGTCCGTGCCACGCGTTCCGCATCCTCTGGCCGTTTCTCAGTAGCGGCGTGCAGTGCCTCTTGGAGCTCTCCGATTAGGGCAGCTAATTGCTGCCGTTTGTCATCGGGCATAGCTGAGGCATTTTTCACGATTTGAGTCACCCTATCCAGCTGGGACTTGATATTGACCGGCCCAACTACGTTCGAAACCTGAATCTTGTCGTTTGACATATCGATATCTCCTACGTTGCCTCCCACAATATTGAAAACCACTCCCCGCCCTTCTTTCGAATACCTTCCGTTCCTTTTGCCTTCCTGGATCACTGCAGTACGGTAACGGACAACTTTCTCTTGGTCCTCCAGTTCCAGGTAGTCCTCCTCGAATATGCTAATCTCCTTTTCGAGCACTTGATCCAGATTCTCCTTCGAGACCTCTCTCGGCTGGTACTCCTTGGGCACTTTCGAACTGAAGGGATAGCCCGAATCTTGTGTAAGCAGGATTGTTGGCAGAAGGCAAGCACGCGCCGCGCCAAGCAAGTAGGATTCCAGCGGAGAGAGGTTCTCCGAGAAGGAAACGCAAAGAATGGATTGCGCTACAACCTCTTCGACGGGTCGATCGAACGAGAGGAAGTGAGTGCCACCTTCCACGGAAATCGAGTTGTATCTGAGTCGCCTAAGCTGGTCCTCGATCCGGCAACGCTGGTTGTCGGACAGGGCAGATGTTCCGTTAACTAGACAACTGCGTTGACGCGTACTGGGCTGGTACGTCGGCGGTGGTTCGCTTCCGATATAAGTCTTAAGTAAGCGTATCGCGTGTCTGTGGTTCCTTACTTCTCTCAAGAGGTGCCGGCGCGAGAATCGGCGTTGCACCAAACTAGCTGGGATCAAATTCTCGGGCAGCACATCCTCAATGAAAACAAGAATCGGCTTGTGCGCACGGACGCATAGAGCAACTTCGTAGAGTATATAAGGGGAAGGTTCGGGATCGCGGACGGGCAAAACTACGATCATGCCGTCCGTGCTTTGAAGATGCCGCTCCGGCTTGGCCGAATTGAGGCGGTCTGAAAATGGGTCAAGGTTGGGCGTCAGTCCCTCGCTCAACAGAAGGTCTTGGAAGAACATGTTTATTTCGGCGTCCGCCGGCCGGTAGCTGTGAGAGTAATAGATGAGGTACATTTGTCCCGAAATTCCCGTAAATGATCACGGCCTACTTGCGTTCCGCTAGGACCACCACGAGTGGTGACCTGAGTTTCGAACTTCCGGCGGGAGAGGATTTGTCTTTCTTATCTATACCTCTTCGAACGGTTCAAAACCGAGCCAAGCGTATCGTTCCAAGTAATTGAATGTAAAGGGCCAAGACAAGTGGCGCGCCTTAGGGGAAGATTTCAGAACTTTGGCCACTCTTTGTTTTCAACAAGTTCGCATATAGAAAAATTCCAATGCTTCCGTGTTTGAGCAAGGAACGATTGGTCCGTCTCAAACGAAAATGAAAGTACGGACCGCTCTGGAACCATTGATGTCTGAGACCGTGCGCCACACAGCGCCTCAAGAGAGTAATTGGATCTGCTGCTTGAGCCGCTCCACTTCGTCCCGCAACTTGGCAAACCTGCGACCAAGGTTAATTTGATAAAAGAAAAAAACCGCCCAGACTGCAATCCACGCAGCAAGTAAGTACTCAAAATTTTTCATATACGCTCCCTTGAAACGCTTAATTGCTTATCCAAATTACAAGATTCGATCGTCAGACGCAGTTCACCTAGCTCATACCGCAGACGCTCAAGACGATAGCGGTCAAGAAGGAGAGCGATGGCGACTCCCAGTACCGCAATCACACACAAAAGCAACACTCTCCCCATCCTCGGATCGACTCCGGCCTTGGGGCCGCCGAAGAAGACAGGAGCGGGATGCTGAGTCCGCCATAAACGATTCGACATATAAACCAATGGGACGTCCATAAACGCAAAAACCCCAAAATACCGCCGACATCCTCGCGCAACGGTCAGAATCTTCTATCATCCCACGGAGAAGCAAATAAGAAATGTAAAGCAGCCAGAGGATAAAGGTCGTCGTCAGCCGCGGATCCCACGTCCACCATATGCCCCAGGCCGGTTTACCCCACAACGGCCCAGTTATTAGGCCAATCGTGCAACACGCCACGCCGACTTCAGCGCCTGCGACACCGAGCCAATCCCATTTCGGCGAGCGCGTTGTCAAATAGGCGATGTTGCCGATTACTGCGATGAGAAACGCTACAAACATTGCAATCCAGCTCGGCACATGGAAATAAAAGATGCGCTGCGCGGCATGCATCGTGCGTTCATCCGGCGCGACGAACAGCGCGGCGTATCCTGAAAGGCAAATCAGCAGTGTGACGACCAACGTGCTTAGGACTGGTCGTTTCATGCAAACAGAGACTCCGGATTTTGAGTTTCAACTGCCCAATTATATATATCCTACATTCCGCAGTTGAGGCGGGCAAGTTTTCCGGTGAGATCCAGCCTGATTTCAGCAAGATAGCATACTCATGACTCCTTCCAGGGTGCCTCTGCCAGCGCGGATTCCACGAGGCGATCGAGTTTGCTCTGCAGGG
>QIAN01000359.1 GCA_003225005.1 Acidobacteriota bacterium
TTCGGCGAAAACGAAATTAACGAGGCGATCCCATGGTTCGAGTTGGAACTCGCGACTCCTAAACCACATCCGCGCTGCCGCTACTACCTCGCGCTGGCGCTGCGGGCTGCCGGCCGGATCGAGGAATCCATCTCGCAACTGAATCGCACGGTAGCTGATAATCCCAAGGACGCGGATGCGCTTTACCAGCTTGCCCGCATTTACAAGAACGCTTCTCTTCAGGCGATCGAGAGTCTAAAGGCTCTGGACCAGGATTCTTTTCAGCTGCACGCCCTGATGGGCGAGGTATACGCGGATGAAGAACGGAACCCGGAAGCTATCAAAGAATACCAGGCGGCACTCGCGAAACGGCCCGACGCCTCGGGAATACATTATGCCATTGGGGTAGCGTATTGGGTTCAGCATCAGCTAGATGCCGCCAAGAAGGAATTTATGGATGCTCTGAAGGAAAACCCCAACGACGCGCTGACCAACTTGTACCTCGGCGACATCGCAGTTCACGACCAGCGCTTTAGCGAAGCACACGGATACCTCAGCGTAGCCGAGAAGGGACAGCCCAACATGCCTCAGTTACACGTGCTGCTCGGGAAATGCTATCGGGGCGAGAACGAACCCGAAAAAGCTAAGACTGAATTCCTGGCTGCGATCCAGGCGGACCCCAGTGCCGCGCAGCCACACTACTTGCTGGCCCAGGTCTATCGGGAACTTGGCAACCCGCAAGCAAGCTCGAAAGAGTTCGCAGAATTTGAACGGCTTTCACAGTTAGAGAAGGAGAAAGCTCTTCAGCATGGGCCCCAGAACTGACATGAATGGCAGGCCGGGGCCGAGAGTTGGATCCAAGCTTATGACTATCCTCCCTGGCTACTTCCGGAGACTTGCGGCCGTTGGGAGTGCCTCTATTACAATCGGCCTGCTGCTCGCCGCTGGCCCATGCCAAATCGCTGGACAAACCGACGCCTCGCACCCGGCCAATGCTTCAGCTGTAGAAGCACACTTTGCCGCTGCCGAACAGGCCCAGAAAAACAGTGATTATGTTACTGCAGAGCGAGAGTACCGTGCGGTGCTTGAAATAAGACCCGATTTTGCTGAAGTTCATATGAATCTCGGACTAGTCTACCAACTGGAAGACCAGATTTCCGTGGCGATGAGCGAGTTTCGGCGTGCGCTTCAACTTAAGCCCACGCTAGCTGGTGCGAATTTCTTCCTCGGCGTTGATTACTGCAAGAACGGAGAAGGGATTAGGGCGCTCCCCTATTTGAAGGCTGCCGCCAAGCAGGATCCTCAACAACCCGACATCTGGTCTTGGTTGGCGACCGCCCAGGAAATGTCCGGTGAGTTTCATGCTGAATTAACGACGCTTCGGAAAGCACTCAATCTGCAACCTCAAAACGCTGATTTGCTCTATCTGCTTGGTCAGGCCTATGAGCGTTTGGGAAAAGAGGAGGTCGCGCGACTGCAAAAAACGGCACCGCGCTCTGCGCGCTCCGAGCAACTGCTAGCAGAAAGCTACGCTGCGAGCAGTGAGTGGCCATCTGCGGTGATTCATTTTCAGAATTCATTGGCTGCATCGCCTGGTACTCGGGGTTTGCATGTGGAGCTGGGCGAAGTGCTTTTGCGAGCAGGAAAACTTACGCGGGCCAACCTTGAATTTGAACAAGAGTTGCAACATGCGCCTCGTAGCTTGCGGGCAATTGTGCGTCGGGGAGAGACAAAACTCATCAAGGGCGACCTCGAGGGTTCACTTCAGGATTGGAACACGGCGATAACCGTGGACGGTCGGCAGGCTGAGAGAGTCCTCGGTATCCGAGAAATTGGATTGGGCGATGCCGCGTTCGAGCAGCTCCCGGACGCGCTGCGTGAACAAATCCAGAAATTGGCCCCCGAACTGCAACGACGTGAGGCTCCGGCCGCGCACTTAGCTCTCGCATTTCTCGCCATGCAGAACGGGAATTTGTCCCTGCAAGTTTCCGAGGGTGAACGAGCCCTCTCTTCCTCCGAGACCTCGCTCTCAGCGATGGACTGTTCACAGGCCAAGATTCAACAGGCGCTCATGCATGAGCAATTCTCAGCGCTTGCTCATTGCGCGCCGCAGGTCTTGACGTCTCGGCCATCCTCCAACTCCAGTTACGCGCTCGCTCGCGCATTGTTTGAAGCGGGGGATTGCGAGGCGTCGCTCAAATTGCTTTCCAGACTGGCACTCCCTGATCAGCATTCCCCAGAAGCGTCATATTGGCGGGCGCGTTGTTATGAGAGGTTGGCCACCGCCGCCTATCTCAGTCTCTTCCAGGCAGACCCGGACTCCTATCGCTTGCATCAGCTGATGGGTGATTTGCATGCCGCAAAGGGCAACGATGGAAAGGCCATAGAAGAATATCGGCTAGCTGTTACGTTGAAACCGTCTCTGCCAAATCTGCATTACAGTCTGGGCCATCTGCTGTGGAAGGATCTCAAAGTTGGAGAAGCACGTCAGGAGCTTGAAGCCGAGCTGGCGTTAAATCCAAGAGACGCGGGCGCGCTCATCGACCTTGGCAATACCTACCTTCTGGAGCACCAGCCCAACAAAGCCCTCCCCTACCTGAGCCGGGCACTTGCAGCGAATCCTCAAAGACCAGACATACATCGTGACCTCGGCACTGCCTATTCCGAACTGGGCGACTACGCGAAGGCAGAAGCGGAATTCAAGATCGCCGTCTCGGCTGACCGTGATGGCTCGGTCCACTACAAGCTCGCCAAGGTCTATCAGGCACTTGGTCAAAAAGAGATGGCCGCGCGTGAGTTTGAACTCTCGACGGCGCGGAACGCGGAAGCACACAGGAAACTTGAGCAGCAAAAGGAACGATTGGACGAAGTTGAGAAGTCGACCGAAGATCCGTAGGAGACAGGCAATCGGCAAAACATTGTCGTGACTGGCGTCAGGTGCGGTTATCCTGGCGAGCTGTGAGGCCGGAGTTTGGATGGAATGGCAGAAGCAAGTTCGCTGCTTCTGCCTGCGCCGATATCAATAGACCCTCACATGATATTGAAACATCGATTTCTTGGTTTTGTTTCTTGCCTTTGGGCGACTGGACTGTTCCTTCCGCCTACTTCCCATTGCGAGTCGGCCACTGCTCAGCAGGGGACATCCCATGACGGCTCAATGGCCCCAGGAGAATCGTTCAAGAAGGGCCTTACGGCCTTAAAGGAGAATCGACTGGAGGCAGCGCTCCTAGAATTAACTGCCGCAGAACGCGAGGACGCCAACGACCCCCGTGTCCACAATTTTCGGGGGATTGTGCTGGCCCGCTTGGGCCAAAGCACGGAGGCTGCTTCCGAGTACCAAGAGACCATTCGCTTGGACCCTCTCATGGAGGATGCCTACCGGAATCTCGGGCACCTCGAGTGGACTGAGCACAACCTCGAGCGAGCGCGTGCGGCACTCTTGCGCGCGGTGGGACTCTCGCCCAAGGACTCTTTTGCGCATTATTATCTCGGCAGAGTGCAACTCGATGGACGGTTCTACGCTGAAGCGTTTCGGGAACTGGAGCTCTCGGATGTGCCGTGGCCGGCCGAACCAGGCTTTCTAATCGAAGCCGCGGAGGGATATCTAGCGCTAGGGCGGCAAGAAGATGCACGGAGGGCGCTCCATCAGCTGGCATCACTCCCACTCGTTGATGCTCAAACGGTGCGCGTCGCTTCACTTCTCTTGGCCGTCCACGAGAATGACACCGCCATCGGTCTTTTGCGAAAGTTGTGCGCCCGCCAGGGCGCTGTGTTTGCTACCTGGGCTCAGTTCGACCTGGCGCTGGCGCACCTCCTCGCCGGGAGATACGACGATGCGGCTGATCAAGTCCAACTCTTCATCAGCGCCCTCGATTCGACGCGACCGGAATCTGACCACCTAGTCCCGTGGTGGTCGTTGGCCGGGATTGCGTACGCCCGGCTCGGCCAGGGTGATCGGGCAGCCGATGCCTTGCACCGCGCAGCCGCGCTGGCCCCGGACGGCGAAGAGCACTGGCTCAATTTGACACGCGAATTGATGGAATTGAGCCGTTACAGCGAAGCGATCTCTGCGGTTCAGGAGGGTCTTGCAGCTAGTCCCAAGTCCTACGCTCTGCATCTGCGGCTCGGAGCGGCGCTCCTGTCGGCTGGGCGTTACGAGCAGGCGGAAACTGTTTTTCGGAATCTCGTGGAGGCCGGTGACCCCCTGCCGACGAGTTACATTGGATTGGCTCAGGTGATGCTGCGCATGGGTCGGGCGGAAGAGGCTGCCTCCGAGCTCGCCGCCGCCCAGCGTAAATTGGGAGCGATATTCCTCATCAGTTATTTTCGAGGTTTGTCGCTCGATCGAGCAGGCCAGCAGGGGGAGGCAGTCCCTGCCTTCCAGGAAGCAATACGACTGAATCCGAGTAGTGCCGAAGCTCACTTGGAACTGGGCAAGACCGAGCTGAAAGTGGGGCGCGTAAATGATGCAATCGTTGAACTTGAAGAAGCGCTGCATCTGAGCCCGGGCAACGTACAGGCGCGGCGGGTGCTCAGCCAGGCCTATCAACGGGCGGGGGACGCCAAGCGCGCCGCAAAGTATGCCGAGACTTCAGCCGAGTCGCGGCCAGCCACAGAGGGCGATCTGTTGGGTGACTTCGTGCTACCGGAGTGGCAAATGCCTGAGGAAAGCAAGAAAGACTAAGCTTTCCAGCAAGAGGATCTTTTTGAATCGTCAAACCACATTGCTTCACGTATCCATCGTTTGCCAGCTAGTCCTAGGCTCGGCCGGGCTCGGCGTGCTGGCTGGCGGTGTGGTTCCCGCTCAGGAGCAGGCAGCTTCGCAGAACGCCAAAGCTCCGGTAGCCAATTTCATCGATATTGGAGAGAAGGCTGGGCTAACGATGACAAATGTTTTCGGCGGAGTGGACACCAAGAAATACATCATCGAGACAACCGGAACCGGCATCGCCATTTTCGATTATGACAACGACGGGTGGCCCGACATCTTCATCGTGAATGGCACAACGCTAGAGGGCTTCGCCGCCGATAAGGCTCCCACGAACCATCTGTATCACAACAATCACGATGGAACTTTCACGGACGTGACTGAGAAAGCGGGACTTGTCGCGACGGGTTGGGGCCAGGGAGTTTGTGTCGGAGACTACGACAACGACGGATGGGACGATCTCTACGTCACCTATTACGGCAAGAACCGGCTCTATCACAATAACCATGGCGTTTTCACGGAGACGGCCGAGAAAGCCGGGTTAGCCGGATCAGGAAAAGCTTGGGGTACCGGCTGTGCGTTTATTGACTTCAACCGTGACGGACACCTGGATCTATTCGTTGCAAATTACGTGGATTTTAATTTGTCCACGGCACTTGTACCGGGCGAAGGGACTTCCTGCACGTGGAAGGGAGTGCCGGTGATGTGCGGACCGCGTGGACTGCGCGGTTCGAAGAATATCCTTTATGAAAACCGAGGT
>QIAN01000362.1 GCA_003225005.1 Acidobacteriota bacterium
AGTCGGCGTTGTTCTGGCAAAACAAGTCGAATGCGGTACCCTCAACTGGAGATCGGGCGGCGAAAAAATTGTGAGCGGCTTTCCGAAGCAGACCCTGTTTAAAGTCGATGACCCGGCCGTAATCCACCTGTTCATTGGGCAGATCGGGCACGCTTGCCAGGTCTGGCAGAGACAATAGGCCTTGATCTCGAAGTGCTTTCAAATCAATGAACAGAGGATTGCCGGCGAAGGCAGAAAAGCACTGGTAAGGCGAATCACCGTATCCGGTGGGACTCAACGGTAGTACTTGCCAAATCTTTGGCCCGGACTCCGCGAGAAAGTCCAAAAAATCGTAAGCAGACTTTCCCAGATCGCCGATACCATGGCCACCGGGCAGAGACGAGACATGGAGAAGGATTCCACTACACCGAGGAAAGATCACCCAAGTGACGTTAAGCCTTCAGGAGGCGACCGTGCAAGGGGGGTGAAATGATTTGGTCATGAAGAAGGCGCGGAGACACTCGTCCTCTGCCTGAGATTTCCCTCCGTCTCAGGTTGTGCTCCGATCGTAACCAGCGGAGCTGCCGACCGGGGCTCCGGCGAGTGCAGTCCACACTCGGTCTTCCTGAAGTCTGCCCAACGGCCGGCGCGCGGATCTTCGCCCGAGTGGATTGCGCGGGTGCAATGCGTGCAGCCCAGGCTGGGATAATTGCGGTCATGCAGAGGGTTGTAAGGAACGTCGTGCTTGCGGACGTACTGCCATATTGCTTCGGATGTCCAGTCGGCGAGCGGGTTTATTTTCACCAACTGGAATTTCGAATCCCACTCAACTTTCTGAGCATGGGCGCGGTCAGGCGTTTGATTTCGGCGAATGGCGGTAATCCAGGCTTGCAGCTCGGCCAACTTTCCGCGCAGGGGTTCGATCTTCCGAAGATTGCAGCACTGATCCGGATCCCGCTTCCAGAGTGCGGATCCGTGAAGTTGTTCCTGGTCTTCGGGTGTGAGGGCCGAGTAAACTCGCTCCACTTTAATTTCGTAACGTTGCTCGACGCGCTCTATCAAATCATAGGTCTCGGGGAATAGAAATTCAGTGTCCAGCGTGAACAAGCGAAAATTCGCACGGACGCGGGAGGCCATATCGATAAGAGCCATGCCTTCCGCTCCGAAGGCCGAGGAGATAGCAACCTCCTGCTGGTATGTGTCGAAAGCCCAGCGCAGCAAGCGTTCGGGACGCCACGTTTCGGAAACCGCTTGCACAGCATGGATAGGTTCCCTCACGCTGGTCGCTCCTGTTCTTGCCGCGCCTCTGGGTCGGGCGCGATCGATCGTTGTCCCGCCACCAACGCGACGTATTCCTGCTGCGCACTCTGTAGCTCGATCTCGAGTCTTAGCGAAGCGTAATGCCCGAGCGCGGTCACTTCCCCGACGACAAGAAGTGTGGGGGCGGGAAGCCGAGGAGCCGAGCGTAATTCACCCACGGTTGTGTGATAGACCTGCTGATGAGGCGAGGTCGCGCGCGAGATGAGCGCGCATGGAGTGTTTCCCTTCATCCCGGCATCGAACAGCCGGAGAGCCGTGCCCTCGTAGTCAGGACCCGGCATGTAGATCACTAGAGTGGCGCCGGAGGAGGCGAATCCACCCCAGTTGTCTTTCGTATTTTCGTCTAAACGATGGCCGGTGAGAAATACGAGCGCAGAGGAAACGTTGCGCTGGGTGAGAGGAATCTCGGCGGCGGCAGCGGCGCCTAGAGCGGCGGTAACTCCGGGAACGATTTCGAATCCGATCCCGTGCTGGCGCAATGCTTCAATCTCTTCGCCTCCCCTTCCGAAGATGAACGGGTCTCCTCCTTTGAGCCGGACCACCTGTAAGCCCGACGATGCCAGGCTGACGAGCAGGGAATTGATTTCATTCTGCGTGATACGTTTCTGCCCGCAGCGCTTGCCGACATTCTGGATAAATGCGGTTCGCGGCGCCAATGCGAGAATGTCCGCCGAGATCAAGTCGTCGTGCAAGACCACGTCCGCTGCTTGCAAGATCTTGAGCGCCTTGAGTGTGAGCAGTTCCGGGTCACCCGGACCTGCGCCCACGAGATAAGCCTTGCCTTTCATGAGGTACTCCGTTCCGGGCGAGTGCTTGACGTTTGCCTCTTGTCAAATGCTTCGCGGCTTGCCAAGGAGTGCAATAGATCTCGGCGCCGATCCGCGTCGAGATCGCCGTCGAACAGCTTTTTTCTGTTTTCTCCGAGTTCTTCCAGCCAGCCGGCGTAATCGGGGGTGAACTGTTCTTCCAACTCGCGCCTGAGTCTTTGGGCGAGGGCGGGACTTTGGCCTCCGGTGGAAATTGCGATCTGGAGTTGGCCACGGCGCACGACGGCGGGAAAATAGAAATCGCAATTCTCTGGATCGTCGACGGCGTTGCACAGAATGTTTCGGCGCTGGGCTTCGTTGAAAACCAGCTGGTTGAGTTCCGCTGACGCGGTCGCCGCGATTACCAGAAAGACGCCTTCGAGGTCGTTGGGGAGAAAGGCGCGCGGCTCCCACACGATAAGGCCTGCACTGGCCCAATCCATAACTGCCTGGCGCGCCTGCGGCGCAATCACTTGGACGTTGGCGCCTGCCACCAGCAGACTTTGAATCTTCGGTTCGCCTATGGTCCCGGCTCCGACCACGAGGCAGGAACGGCGTTCGAGTTTAAGGAACATCGGAAACAGCGTCATTACTCTCTTTCTCCCCACTGCTAACTTCCGAATGGCTAACCTTCGACAGCGTGCGGCACGCGGCCCGGCGACGGATCACGAGCCACGGCTGAGACCAACTCTCCGGCAAGAAACTCCCGCAGCTCGGCGTCGCTATGGCGCGCGAAGAATTGGCGGAGATTCTCGGCCGGACCCTTGGCGATGAGATAATGCTGCAACAGTCGCTCGATCGCGTCCGGAACTTCGGTTGCCAGACAGCGGTAGCCGATAGGACGAGCGATCGACTGATGGAGTCCGACCGCTCCACCGAGGCAGAAATAGTAGGCGTCCAACAAGCGGTCTCCGGATTTGATTTTTTTGCCTTCGATGCCGATATCGGCAATCCAGTGCTGGCCGCAACTGTTGGGGCAGCCGGTGACGTGCAGCTTCAGGTGCTGCTCAAAGCCGGGGAGTCTCTCTTCCAACTCTTCGACCAGCCAGCGAGAAAAACTCTTGGTTTCGGTGATCGCGAGCTTGCAGAATTCCGAACCGCTGCAGGCGATTGCGCCTCGCCAGAAGGCTGATCCGCCAGGTTGCAAACCGATGGCATCGAGTTCTCTAGCCAGCGTGGAGGTGTTTTGTTGGGGCACGTTCACGATCAGCAGGTTCTGCATGTTGGTGGTGCGCAGTTCACCGCTGGCACACCGGTCCGCGAGTTCGGCGGCGGCGCGCATTTGTTCGGCGGTTATCCGTCCGCGGAGCACGGCGGCGCCGATGTAGAAAAGCCCCGGCTGTTTTTGGGGATGGATTCCGACGTGATCGCGATAGACATCGTCGGGAGGCGTCTCTTCAACCGCAGGGTCAAGAGGAAAACCGAGCCTGCTTTCCAATTGGTCTTGAAAATCGCGGGCAGTCCAGCCATGCCGAAGAAAAAGGAATTTGAGCCGTGCGCGTTCGCGGTGTTCCCGAAGTTGATCGGCGTCACGGAAAATTTCTGCAATGCCCTTCACCACAGGAATGACCTGGTTCCAGCGAACAAAGGCATTGAGGCGAGCGCTCAGATGCGGGTCGGTGGAGAGGCCTCCTCCCACGCGCAACGAAAAGCCGACTTCGGAACGCGCCCCGGTGCCGCGGCGGGTGGCGGTTAGGCCGATGTCATTGATCTCCGGATATGGGCACCAGATGTTGCAACCGGTGATGGAAATTTTGAATTTGCGGGGCAGGTTATAGAAATCATCGTTGCCTGCCAAAGCCCGCGTGACTTCCAAAGCTAATGGAGATGCGTCGCAAATCTCATGCGCATCGACTCCGGCGACGGGGCATCCAGTAACGTTGCGGGTGACGTCGCCGCAGGCTCCCATCGTGCCCAGGCCGCACTGCTCAAGGGCATCGAGCACTTCAGGCAGAGCCTCGATCGTGATCCAATGCAACTGAATGTTTTGCCTGACCGTGAGGTCCGCCACGCCCCGGCCATATTGCTCCGTCAACTTCGCAACGGTTCGCAGTTGGCCAGAGTTGAGCAGGCCATTCGGGATTCGTATTCGGAGCATGAAACAGGGCAGCGCCTTGCCCTCGCCGCCTTGGCCGGCAACTACGCCTGCGCCGTCCCCCTGGGTGTAGACGCCCCACCAGCGAAAATATGTGCCCAGCCATTCAGGAGGAATCGACTGGAATCCCTCGCGGGCAAAGCGGCGAATTTCGCCGAGGGCCCGCCAGGGATTCTTCTCCCTTTTTAACCGTTCGACTCGCTGTGCTTTCGTTTCTTTGACCGGATTTGCCATAAAAAGTAAAAACCCACCGCCGGCAGGTAAGGTCTGCCAGCGATGGGTTTGATCAGTGCTGAGTTACTAAGTAATTCTTAGATCATCTGCTTCCCCATGCCAGAAGACACACGCGTACAACAACAAGTACACGTGCACATCTGGATGGAAGCCGACATCATCAGGGTGATAGTAAGTGACGCCCGACGGGCTGTCAAGGTCACACTCGATGTGCTTGGACGCAAATTTTGGATGTTAAAGATTCAAAAAATCCACGGTTCGCGACGCGCGGCTTCCGCGAGGGGGATGTCGAACCAAGGGCTATTCGGCAGACCGGTGCCATCAGGCACGAGAACACCATACCCTCTTGACCCGTAATTTGCATTCGCTGCATCGAAAATCTGGTTTGGACTTGCCTTGCCCGGACACGTATTTATGGCTCCATGAATTGGCAAGATCCCTCTCCCGGCCTGGACCACGATGCTTGTGGCATCGGTTTTGTTACGCGGCTCGGGGCTCCGAGTTCGCGGGAAGTTGTGGACCGGGCGCTGCTGGCGCTGGACCGACTGTCTCATCGTGGGGCGGTTGATGCTGAAGGAACCAGCGGGGATGGGGCTGGGTTGATGACGGCGATTCCGGAGGAGTTTTTCCGGCGCGAGGCTGGGAAGAAAGGGGTTGAGTTGCCCCTCCGGTTTGCGGTGGGCATGGTTTTTCTCCAGGAGGGGTCAGAGGTTGAAGCCCGGCACCTGATCGAGGCGTGTGCCCAGGATGCCGGCCTGAATTTCCTGGCTTGGCGTGGCGTGCCGACCAATCCGGCCGTGTTGGGAGCGCAGGCGCTACAGTTCATGCCGCGCATCCAGCAAGTTTTTCTGGCGGCGACCGACAGGAATCTGGATCTGGAGTTGCAGCTATTTTTGTATCGCAAACGCGTGGAATCGGTCGCGCCTCGCGGAACGTATTTTTGCTCGCTGTCGTCGCGGACCATGGTCTACAAGGGCCTGCTCTCGCCGAGTCAGTTGGCTTCCTTTTATCCAGACTTGATGCACCCGGAGTACCGCAGCTCATTTGCCGTCTTCCATCAGCGGTTTTCAACCAACACGCGGCCGAGCTGGTCGCTGGCGCAGCCGTTTCGATTCGTGGCACACAATGGCGAGATCAACACCATCAGCGGCAATCGCCGATGGACTCGTTCGCGAGATGGTGAGTTGCGTGCGCAATGGGGAGCGGGAGAGTGGTTTCGCAGTCTGGAGGAAGAGGTCAGCGATTCTGCCAGCTTTGACAATGCCTTCGAGGGGCAAATGCGGCGCGGATTCTCTCCCGCAGAGGGGATGATGCGCATGGTGCCTCCCGCTTGGGAGGGGGACGACACGCTCAGCCCGGAAATGCGAGGCTGGTTGGCGCAACAGGCGTGGCAGCAGGAGGCGTGGGACGGCCCCGCCGCGCTGGTTTTCAGTGATGGTGCCTACCTCGGAGCGAAACTCGATCGCAATGGGCTTCGACCCCTGCGATACGTCATCAGCAAAGATGGTTTGCTGTTGGCTGGGTCGGAAGCCGGCCTGGTTGATCTGGAAGAAGATGAAATCCAGGAAAGAGGCCGGCTTGGCCCGGGCGAAATGCTCTTGGCGGAAATTGCGTCTGGAAAATTATGGCGCGGCAATGAAGTCGCGGGTCTTCTGTGCTCCACCAACACCACGGAGGGCGCCACGCGATGGATTACCGCGTGCGTCGAGAGACCTGACAGGGAAAACCCAAGAGTCGAGGAGAGCAAAGTCGGAGCCGAGCAGGCTCACGCGTTCGGAACAGATCCAGTCAAAGCTGAGAAGCTTAAGACTTTGAAAACTATGGCGGCGGCGCTGGGATGGAGCGAGGACCAGTTCCGACTGTTGTTTCGTCCTTTGGGCGTGGAAGGGAAAGAGGCGGTGTGGAGCATGGGGGACGATGCGCCTCCGGCTTATCTTTCACAACTGCGACGCAGTCTTTGGGACTACTGCAAGCAACGCTTCGCGCAAGTGACTAACCCGCCGATTGATCCGATTCGCGAAGCGCATGTTATGTCGTTGAATGTGTATTTGGGAACAAAGATTGCGCTGCGTTCGCCCATCGTCGATTCGAAGCAGATGGATGGGCTGCGGCGAGAACTGGGGCGGGCCACTGACCTCGACATTACTTTCGAAGCATCCGGAACCGTAGCCGCTGCGCTGTCGGCGCTGCAGTCGATTCAGCAGAAGGCTGCTCAGGCCGCGGCAAATTCCGCAGCGGTGGTTGTGAGCGATCGGAGGGTGAACTCGCAACGATCTGCTGTGCCGGTTTTGCTAGCGGCAGCGGCAGCGGCCAATGGAATCCGACAATCCGGCCGGAATATTTCGCTCCTGGTCGAAACCGGTCAAGCGTTTGATGCTCATCATGTGGCCTTGTTGATCGCCGTGGGTGCGGCAGCCGTTCACCCCTATCTCGCACTCGATCTGGCGAGCGCGACGGCAACCGGTGGCGTGGCGTCATTCCGTTCCGCTCTCGAAGTTGGATTGCGCAAGGTGCTGGCCCGCATGGGCATATCCACTCTCGCCAGCTATCGCAACAGTTGCTTATTCGAAGTGATTGGACTCGACCGTGAAATCCAAGAGCAATTCTTTAGCGATGCTGCGTTTGTTCTTCCCGGCAAGAGCCTTGCGGAGGTTCTGGAAGACGCGTTCGTGAATCATGTGACCGCATTCGACGAGACTGCGGGATCTGCTTCCACACTGCGCGACCGCGGATATTTTCGATTCCGCAAGGATGGAGAACGCCATGCTAATTCGCCTGAGCTCGTCCGCGCGATGCATAGCTTCATCAAGTCCAAACATTCCAAACAAGAGGACGGGTTCGACGCCTATGCCCAACTGGGCGAGACCCGCGAACCGGTCGCATTGCGCGACTTGCTCGACTTTGTCTCCGCTACCGAAAGCGCCGAAGCGAATCTCGGCGAAGTGGAGTCTGAGGCCGCGATTTTGCGGCGATTGAGCACGCAAGCCATGTCTCTGGGCGCGATCAGCCCCGAGGCCCACAGGACGATTGCTCTGGCGATGAACCACATTGGAGCCCGCAGCAACACCGGCGAAGGTGGAGAAGACCCGGAGTTGTATCGTCGCGAACCTGAGGCAAGTAACAAGGTGAAGCAGGTGGCTTCGGGGCGCTTCGGCGTTACTGCCGAATATCTCGTGCGTGCGGAAGAGATTGAAATAAAAATGGCGCAGGGATCGAAACCGGGCGAAGGCGGGCAACTTCCGTCGTTCAAAGTTACGCCTTACATCGCGCAGTTGCGGCACGTGGTGCCGGGTACGTCGTTGATTTCTCCCCCGCCGCACCATGATGTCTACAGCATCGAAGATCTGGCTCAATTGATCCACGATTTGCGAGCGGTCAATCCCGCGGCGCGAATCGGGGTGAAGCTGGTCTCTGGCGCGGGCGTCGGCATCATCGCCGTCGGGGTGGCGAAGGCGGGCGCTGGTGTCATCACGATTAGCGGGCACGATGGTGGAACTGGAGCGTCGCCGCTGACCTCCATCAAAAATACCGGGCTGCCGTGGGAAGTGGGATTGCGGGAAGCACACTGCGAACTTGCCCGAGCGGGACTGAGGGCAAGAGTGCACCTGCGAGTGGACGGTGGCTTGAAGTTTGGACGGGACGTTGTAATCGCGGCATTGTTAGGCGCAGATGAATTTGGCTTCGGCACGGCTGCTTTGCTGGCAATCGGATGTGTGATGGCGCGACAGTGCCACTTGAATACTTGTCCCGTGGGGATCGCCACGCAGGACGCGCAACTGCGCATGCGTTTCAACGGCAAGCCAGAAATGGTGGCGGCTTACTTCCGCGGGGTCGCAGCGGAAGTCCGGAGTCATTTATTCAAACTGGGGTTGCGTACGCTTGCCGAAGCCAGAGGGCGTGTGGATCTTTTGAAAGAAAAACAAACCCGCTATTCGCACAGCATTCGGCCGCTGCTGGAAACGCCAGAAATAATAGGCTCCCGTCTTCTATCCGCCGATGTTCCCACAAGGACTGAGGCCGGCCAACGTAGCCCGCTTGATGACCTGCCGGTTCGAAAAGGAACGTCGCAGCTCTATCCTATTACCAACGCCGATCGCAGCGTGGGAGCGCGACTCTCCGGCGAACTCTTGCGCCGAGGGAGACAGCCGTCCCCGGCAGGCTCGGCCCGGGGAGGCAAACATCTGGTCCGCCGGTTCCGCGGCGTCGCAGGCCAGAGCTTTGGAACTTTCCTGACGAAAGATGTCAGCTTCCATTTAGTGGGCGAAGCCAACGACTATGTGGGAAAGGCCATGTGCGGAGGACGGATCGTGGTGACCTCTGGACCGGAAGCCTCTTTGCGTGGCGACGTACTGGTGGGAAACACGGTGTTGTACGGTGCAACCAGCGGCGAACTTTACGTTGCGGGCCGTGCCGGCGAACGTTTCGCCGTTCGCAACAGCGGGGCTCTGGCTGTGGTCGAAGGCACGGGGCAACATGCTTGCGAATATATGACCGCGGGAGTCGTGTTGGCGCTAGGGTCAGTTGGCATGAACTTCGGCTCGGGCATGACGGGTGGGCTGGCCTATGTTTTGCGCGAGCATCTGCAGGCCGGGGTGTGGAATTCGCCGTCGGTCGCGTTAGCGGCGATCGAGGAAGAGGAGCGAGGCTGGCTGCGGCAGGCCTTGGCTCAACATTGGCGACTGACGGGTAGCCCGGTGGGGCATCGGCTTTGGCGGAATTCCGTGGGGCAACGATTCGCCCGGGTTCAGCCGATCCATCTGCCGTGCACAGTGTCCGAGACCTGGGCTCCAGTTCTAGAACGGCTGAAGAAAGCGGAAGAGCATGGCGAAAAAACCGAGAGCAGGCCACCGATTGACCAGGCTCCGTGGCCCATCGCAACTGCGCAGGGTACCAAGCCGCGACCTCAAGACCTGATTCCTGCCTTGGATCCACCCTGGATTCCGCTATAATCCTCCATGGATTTTGATCAGCTCCGCACCTTCCTCGAAGTTGCCAAGCAAGGCAGTTTCTCGCGCGCTGGGCAAAAGGTTTTCCGCTCGCAATCGGCGGTTAGCGCTCAGATCCGGCAAATCGAATCAGAGTACGGCGAGAGGTTATTGGACCGCTCGGGCAAGACTGTCCGGCTGACTCCGGCGGGCGAAGTTTTCCGTGAGTATGCCCAGCGCATGCTAAGCCTGCGAGATGAATCCCTGCGCGCCGTCGCCGACCACGGCAATGATCCCCGAGGTGTGCTGGCTCTCGGCGCTAACGAGGCCACCTGCCTTTATGTCCTGCCCAATGTTTTCGCGGAGTATTTGCGACTTTATCCATCGGTGCAGGTGAGCATTTACCGGAACTTCAGTCACAAAATTCTGGAGCGGCTGGACAGCGGGGCTATCGATGTGGGGATCGTCACGCTCCCGGTGAAAATGCCGATGCTCAAGGTCAGGACCATATTCCGAGACCGTCTCGTGCTCATGGTGAGCGCTGACAATCCGCTGGCCCAGCACGACAAGGTCCCCATCAGCATGGTCGTGGAGCAGCCATTGATCCTGCCCCGCACTGGCTTTACGCGGCGGATCATGGACAAGCTGTTTCGTCCGTATCGCGACAAACTTCAGGTGCGCATGGAATTGCCCAGCATTGGAATGATCAAGAGTTTCGTGGCGGCGGGACTCGGAGTCTCATTGATCAGTGAAAGCTTTGCGCGCGACGAGGTGCAGTCGGGAAAAGTGAAGCTGATTGCGCTGAAGGACAACGAACTCTCACGGGAACTCGGGCTGGCTTATCGCCGCAACCGCAGTTTGCCGCGGGCGGCGGAAGTTTTCATTGAACTCCTACAACGCCGAACCGCGCAGTCGGGACAGAAAACGGCCACCCGGACCTCCTGAGGATCGCTTCATTTTTTTTGATGACCTCTATCGAAACTTTCGATTCGCGATGCCTCGGCCCAGGTGTTTGAATCGTTCGAGATTCATAGATTCAGCGGGGAAGGAGTTTCGCAATGAAATCTGAAAACCCTCCGAGCACTCACAAACCGGAAAACCATGAAGCCCAGGCCGCCCCACGGGAGAGAAGCCGATTCGACGATACGGAAGAGACTTATGTGCCTTCGACGGACCTGGAAGATTCCTCTCTAGCACCCACTGGGCTCGATAACCCCTTCTGGATGTAGATACGATTTCGCGATGCCGAGCAGGGGGTTGCTCGGCATCAACGATTCCCTCATCTTGAGCGCAAGATGCCTTCGGCTAACCTCGCCGTTGGTTTTCCGGGGATCTCCCGCTAGAATCCGGGCGATTGGTCGGTGTGCGCCGCTTCTGGCGTCCCCACCGAGTCCGACTGAAGCGGAGGTTCAACAGGTATCAGGCGCGGTTTTCGCTGTCCGCGGCGGCGATGAGTATTCTTCTCCGGGGCGAAGCGGGCGTGGAGGCGGCGAACTGCCTCAGCGACGTCGCGTTCGTGGATCACAAAACTTAAGCTTAATTCTGAAGCCCCCTGCGAGATCATCCGTACATTGATACCGGCATCGCCCAGTGCCGTGAATGCCCGGGCCGCAATCCCAGCGCGCCCGCGAATGTTTTCTCCCAGCAGGCAGACGATCGCTTGCTTGTCCTCGACGGTGACCGCCGCGATCTCTTGCAAATTAGCCAATAAGTCGTCTGTGTTCTGGCCCGTGCGCAGGGTAAAGGAAACGCTGGCCTCGGAAACGGCAACCAAGTCCGCGCCGCACGCACCGCGATGCAGAATGTGAAAAACCTCCTGGAGAAACCAGTGCGGCGCCGACTCACGCGGGGCAGTCAGTGTAACTGTGCTGATGTTTTTCCTGGCCGCGATGGCGGTGAAAACCGAGCGTCCTCGCGGAGGCTGTGACGTGATGCGCGTTCCAGGACTCTTGGGATTGCGGGAGTTGAGAACCAGGACCGGGATGTTTTTCTCCATCGCCGGCACCAAGGTGGCTGGATGGAGAACTTTCGCGCCGAAGTGCGCCATCTCCTGCGCTTCGCGGAAGCTGACGCGGCGCAGGCAATGAGCCTGCGGACACAATAACGGGTCCGTCGTCATGATTCCATCCACGTCGGTCCAAATCTCGATGGAAGAGGCATTGATTCCAGCCGCAATCAGGGCGGCGGAAAAATCCGAACCACCGCGCCCCAGCGTGGTCGGAATGCCATCGCGTGTCGCGGAAATGAAACCCGCCAGCACCGGCAGTTGCTGATCAATCAGAAGGGGACGAATCCCAGCTCGCATGCGTTCGTAGGTGTCGCTGTAGTGGGGCGTGGCCCGTGTGAAATGGCCATTGGTCAGGATGTACTCGCGCGAATCCAACCAAAGTGCGGGCAACCCTCGTGCCGACAAGGCAGAGGCGACAATCTGGCTGGACATAAGTTCGCCGAAAGAAAGCAGATAATCCGTGCTGCGCGCCGAGAGTTCGCGGATGGCGGCAATGCCCCGGGTGAACTGCTCCAGGACCTCGAACTGCGGGTCGAGCTTAAGGCGCATTCCGCGGAAACGATCTTCGCCCAATAGCTCCCGCGCCGTGTCGTAATGACGCTGCCGCAGCCCCCGCACTTGAGCCAGCGCAGATTCGCCGTCCCCGCAGGCGGCGGTCTGTCCGAGCGTGAGTAATTGGTCCGTGACTCCGTGGAACGCGCTTACCACGACGACCGGTCGGCGTCGCATCCGGCTCCGTACTATGCCCGCGACTCTCTCAATGGCTTCGGCGTCTTGCACGGATGTCCCGCCAAACTTCATGACCAGCATGGTTGCATTCCGTCATCTGCAGGCGGCGAGTCGTTCACAATAAAAAGCCCACCGGAGTTGCCGGTGGGGTCAGCTCGATCTCGCCTTGCTGCTTTAGCTCAACCTGATCCACCCCGCCGGATCGCGTGTCGCACTAATGGTTGCTGTGCTAATCAAAGTCATCATCGCGATCGATACTCGGAGGGAGCGCATCATGGAGTAGTTTTTATACACCAGATGGAAGAAGAGCGGAGCGCAAAAAACCGATGTAACGAATCGAAAGTCCTGATCCTGTCCGGCCGGCGCGTGGCACCGGGCGATCGCCGGAATCGCCCCCTGTCAGGGGCATGCCTTTTGCCGGCAGCCGGTAAGTAATTGATACTCAATCAGTACCAACCACAAAGCGGGGGAGCACATCCAAGGTTGGTGCATGCACAGCCTGACAAAACGCCCGAGACGCTTCCGGTCAGTTCCTCCATACCCATGGACGTCCCTGAGGAGCAGGCCAGTTTATACCGCGAAGTCCTCACCGTGCTCGAGGAGAAACGCGTGCCCTACGCTGTTTCGGGAGCGTTCGCCCTGCGTCATCACACCGGGATCTGCAGGTTCACGAAAGATCTGGATGTCTTCCTCACAGCGGAGAACGCCCCCCGGGCGCTGTCCTATTTGAATCAGCGCGGATTCCATTGCGAGGTTTGCGACCCGGTGTGGTTGGCCAAAGCGCATCGCGACGGCTTCTTCGTGGATCTTATTACGGGCATGAGCAATGGAGTCATCGTGGTCGACAATTCGTGGATTCAGCGAGCCCACCCTGCGGTGGTGCATGAAGTACAAACCCGGGTATTGGCGCCGGAGGAGCTGGTTGCCTCAAAGCTTTTCGTAGCTATGCGTGAGCGCTTTGACGGCGCTGACATTGCACACGTGATCTACGGTACCCACGGCAGTTTCGATTGGAACCGGGAGATGGAACTTGTTGGGGAACACTGGCAGATGTTGCTTTGGTCTCTAGTGCTGTTCAACTACGTCTACCCGGCACGGAGCCGTTACGTTCCATCAGGGGTTTGGCAAGAGCTGTTGCAGCGGTTCCAACGGGCCTTGGAACGAAGCGATTCGAGTTTGCGATTTCGTGGCAGTCTGGTGGATGAAAAGATGTTTGCCATCGACGTGAACGAGTGGCGTCTGGACAATATTCTGGAGGAGACGCGAAGCCTGCGCTTGTCTAAGATTAAGCGAAAGATGCGAGCGTGAACGTGTCGCGAAGTTGGGCATCCGATTGTCATGGCTTAGAAAGTCTGGAATAAAGCAATGAGAATAGCGGCGACGGCCGATTTGCATTTCAGTCCTGAACGCTATGCCAAGTTGAAAGACCAGCTTGACCGCGTTCGCGATGAAGCCGATGTCTTCGTTCTGGCGGGGGATCTCACCAACTATGGCCAGCCCAGCGAAATGGAGCCGCTTTTAAATGTTCTGGTCCGCCTTCGATTGCCCACGGTTGCAGTGCTGGGCAATCATGACTACGAGAGTGGAAAAGAGGAAGAACTGAAGCGGATGATGGTGGCTGAAGGGATCAAAGTTCTCGATGGTAGCGCCTACGAGCGGGACGGAGTGGGCTTCGCAGGAACCAAGGGCTTTGTGGGAGGCTTTGGGCGAGGGGTGCTGACTGCATTTGGAGAGCGGGAAGTGAAGGATTTTGTGCGGGCTTCGATCGATGAGGCGCTTAAGCTGGAGCGGGCGATGTCTCAATTGCGGGCTAACAAGAGGGTGGTCGTGTTGCACTACTCGCCCGTCGCCGAGACAGTTCAGGGAGAATCGCCGGAGATTTATCCTTTTCTTGGAACATCCCGCTTGGCCGAGATCGTGGACCGGCATGGAGCGGATTTTGTGGTCCATGGGCACGCACATAACGGAGCTCCTAACGGACGCACCGCAACCGGAGTGCCCGTGCACAATGTGGCAATTACTCTTCTGCAAGCGCAGCAGCCTTCCGGGGTGTATCGAATATTTGATGTGTAGCTCTGTGCGGTTACCGTTCTCGCGTGAATTTTAGTGAAAGTCGTGGGACGTGGTTTCCGCCCGGGTTATGAACAGCGGAAAGACGCGTTCCGCCTTTACTGAAATCACATTGTCCTGATTTTGCAGGATGCCTTCGATGGCCAGGAAACGTTCGCTGGCCAGCAGAAGACGGTTCTGGTGAAAAAGATCGGGGGCAATGATCGCATTCGCTACCCCGGTTTCATCCTCTAAGCTGACAAAGACGAATCCTTTGGCAGTGCCGGGACGCTGGCGAGTGATGACGCAGCCTCCGATGCGCAGGCGCTTGCCGCTTGGAATAGTGCGGAGGTCGCTGGCACGGCGAACGCCCTGAGCGTCGAGCCAGGCGCGGCGGTAGGCGACGGGATGAGGCCCGACAGTTAGGCCCGTGCCGTGAAAATCCGCTACCAGGCGCTCTTCATTGTTCATGGGTTCGAGGGGTGAAGGCGAATCTGGTTCGGGCAGATTTTCCAGTAACGGGCCGGAGCCGCGTACGGCGCGTTCTACTTGCCAGAGAGCGTCGCGGCGGTGGAGCGAGGTGAAATTTCCAACTTCCAATTTCCCATTGCCGATTTTTGACTCAGAGTGGTGAGAAGCAGAGTCAATGGGAAATTGTTTGTGTTGTCTCGGCGGTGAGCCTCCTATCCTGTTCAATGCGCCAATTTCTGCCAGCGTGGAGAGTTCGTCTTTGCGCAGTTCGGGAACGCGACGAGTCAAGTCGTGGATAGAAGTGAAAGAGGCCCGCGTGCGTGCTTGCCGGAGAGCTTGCGCGGCCTCTTCCCGCAAGCCACGCACATAGCGCAAGCCGAGACGAAGTGCGATTGGGCTGGCGGCTGATGGCGGATGGATGACGGCTTCCAGCGTGCACATCCACTCCGAGCGAGTCACGTCTACCGGCAGCATTTTCAATCCGTGCCGTTGCGCATCTTTGACCAGGGCGGCGGGAGAATAAAAACCCATGGGCTGATGGTTGAGCAGAGCGGCGGTGAACGCGGCCAGGTAATGGCATTTCAAATAGGCGCTGGCATACGCGATCAGCGCGAAGCTGGCGGCATGCGATTCGGGGAATCCGTAGAGCGCGAAAGAAGTAATCGAGAGAATGATTTGTTCCTGCGATAGTGGTGGAATTCCATTGCGGGTCATGCCGGTGCGGAGTTTGGCTTCAATTTCACGCATGCGGGCCTCCGAACGTTTGAAGCCCATGGCGCGACGAAGTTCTTCCGCTTCGCCGCCGCTGAATCCGGCCACGACCATGGCCATACGCAACAATTGCTCCTGAAAAAGCGGCACCCCCAGGGTGCGCTTGAGCACAGGTTCGAGCGACGGATGCGGATAGGTGACAGCTTCGCGTCCCTGGCGGCGCTGCAAAAAAGGATTCACCATCTCGCCCACGATCGGGCCGGGACGGATGATTGCCACCTGCACAACAATGTCATAGAAACGTTTTGGCCGCAGGCGTGGCAGGCACGACATTTGCGCGCGGCTCTCCACCTGAAACATGCCTACGGTGTCGGCCTGCTGCAAGGCGGAATAAACGGCGGGGTCGTCCTGCGGCAAATGTGCAAGGTCCACTTGGTCGTGATAGTGATGGCTAATCAGTTCGAGCGAATCTTTCAGCACCGCCATCATGCCCAAGCCGAGCAGATCCACTTTGACAATGCCCATGTCGGCACAGTCTTCTTTGTCCCACTGCACCACCACGCGGCCGGGCATGGAAGCAGGCTCCAGCGGAACTACGGAGTCGAGTTGTCCCTGGCAGATGACCATTCCTCCCGAATGCTGGCCTAAGTGGCGCGGCAAGTCTTGCACGGCAATGCATAATTCGTAGTATTTGCGCAGGCGTGGATGCCGGAGATCGAGCCCGGCATCGCGAAAGCGACGGTCGAGCGCATCGTTTTGGTCGCGAAATTCCCAGGTGGCGACGGCGGCGGAAATTTTGTGGAGCGTCTCCGGATCGAATCCTAACGTTTTACCCATTTCGCGGGCTGCCATGCGGTTGCGGTAGGTGATGACGTTGGCCGTCATGGCCGCCCCTCGCTCGCCATAGCGGCGGTATAGATACTGGATTACTTTTTCGCGCTCATCGCCGCTGGGCAGATCGAGGTCGATGTCAGGCCATTCGCCGCGTTCTTCGGAAAGAAAACGTTCGAAAAGCAGGTCCATGCCGACGGGATCGACGGCGGTAATACCCAACGAGTAGCAAACCGCGCTGTTGGCGGCTGAGCCGCGTCCCTGCACCAGAATATTTTGCTCGTGGCAGAAATGGACGAGGTCCCACACGATGAGGAAGTAGCCGGCGAGATCGAGCTTCTCGATGAGCTTCAGTTCGCGTTCGATCTGGCGGCGGGCGCGATGTTGCGTTTCCGTCGCGGCCCGACCGTAACGCTGCTGAAAGCCTTGCCAGGTGCGGTCTCGCAGAAAAGAATTCATGGTTTCGCCCTCGGGAACGGTGTAGCGCGGGAACTCATAGCCGAGATCTTTGAGTGTGAATTCGAGACGCGCAGAGAGTTCCACTGTGTTGGCAATGGCTCCCGGCAGATCGGAGAACAGTTGCTGCATTTCTTGCGGAGACTTCAAGTAGCGTTCGGAATTGCGTGACAGCAAACGTCCAGCAGTGGCTAGTGTGCGGTGATGGCGAATGGCAGTAAGTGCGTCACATAGATCGCGTTCTTTGGCGGTGGCATAGCTGACTCCGTTGCTGGCGAGCAGAGGAAGTCTGAGCATGCGCGCGATCTGAATAGCGGCGCGATTCCGAGTTTCTTCCTCACGTTGGAAATGGCGTTGCAGCTCGATGTAGACATTCTGTTGGCCGAATATTCCTACTAAATGCTCGACTTGTCCGAGGGCTTTTTCCATGCCGCCTTGGCGCAATGCGGTCGCAAGTGGCCCTTCGGCGCCTCCGGTGAGACAGACCAGACCATGTGCGTGATCTTTCAGTTCTTCTTTTTGGACCGCGCCTTCGCCTTTTTTAGCGCGCAACTTCATCTTGGTAATCAGCCGGCAGAGATTTTGATAGCCAGTGCGGGAGGCAACGAGGAGAGGAAGGCGGAAGGGGTTGTCATTCCGAGCGCAGCCAGGAATCCCTATCCCGGTCACATTGTTTTGAGAATAGGGATCCTTCGACTCATCCTCGTCACGCAAGCGTGTCTCGAAATCGCTCAGGATGACATTGTCGAGTATTTTGCACGTGACCTCTGCGCCTATATAAGCTTTTAGTCTGGCCTTTTTGGCCGCTAGATGGAAGCGCGGGACGCCATATACACCATCGGAATCAAGCAATGCCATGGCCGGCATGTCAAGGTGGGCGCAAGTTGTAATTAGGCTTTCGGGCAGAGAAGCGCCTTCGAGAAAACTAAAAGCAGAACGGGCATGAAGTTCGATGTAAGACATCAGCTTCAGTTAAAACCTTCATCACTGAGGCACTGCAGAGGAAAAAATTAAAGATTAAAGATTAAAGATTAAAGATAAAGATCAAAAGCTTTTCAACGTTTTCTCTGTGCCTCTGTGCCTTGTGGTGAAATGCTTTTTAAACTTTTTCAGTCATACGTTCCTTCTATAAACCAGGCTCCACCCAGCAGATCGTGTACTAGCCGATAGAGGGCCACTCCATTTTCGTTTTGCAGGGCGATGTCCCACTCCTCACGCGCCCAGGCTTCGCGTTCCCACCAATCGCCGGAGATGCGCCACGGTCCGGCCTTCCAAAGCACGTCCCCTTGTACATCTTTTTTCTTCGCACAAACTACAAATGCAGGCTGACTGTCATGCAGGGTTACAGTCGCGTGTAGCGGGGGACGGAACAGGCGCAAGGCGGTGATTGCGGATTTTGTTTCAGCCGTGTCGGTCAACCAGGGAGAGTTCAGTTTTTGATCGGCATCGTGTTTCTGGCCGGTAGCGGATTTCTTCTGCTCTGCCTCGGCTACAAAACGACGCATGCGAAAGCCTTCGGGACGATATGTATCCAGCAACTCAAGCGAGCCGACTTTGTTTTCCCCGACAATGCCAGCAATACGCGCCAGAGTAAGCTCCAGCTTTTCCGGCTCCGGCGAAGGAGGACGGAACAGGCCGCCCTGGGCGGAGCGTGGGCGCGAGGGCTCTGCGGCCAGATGAATTTTTACAATGGGGGCGCCCGGCGGATGCGCGTTCAAATCCAATTGCAACAATTTGAGAAAAAGTTTGGCGTCGAGCATCGGCAGTGGAAGGCGGAGGGTGCGGCAGAAACGGTTTTGCCGGGTGGAAGAAAAGTGCTGATTATTATGCGGTGGGTTTTGGGCGAAGCCAGATTTTTCTTCCTGATGCGGCGCATCGCTTTCGCGGGGAATTCCTCGGTTCTCGATTAAATCGTCGGATTCATCACTCGCTCCAGCTCGGTAATCGAGTTCCAAGGTGAGCCGCAGTTCTTGTGCGGCCAAAGCACGTACTGCTAAGCGGTTGCAAAGTTGTTCAAGTAGTCGATTCAACAAGAATGCTAGCGGCTCCAGCAGAACGATGGGATGTTCTAACTCCATCGCTTCCTCAAATACTAACGCGGGTTCCAGCGGAACCAGCGTGTGGGAGGCCGTTCCCCGAGCTCGTTGCTGCAAGCGCAAGCCTGCTTGCCCCAGACGTTCGCTTAGGGCGACATCGGGTAGTGCAGCCAGGGCTCGCAAATTGCGCGCCCCCCAGCGATCCAGGGTGGCCAGCAGTTGCTCGGATTTTTCTTTTTGTGTAGCGGTGAGTCCATCCGCGAACATCACTTCTACCGGCAGAGGGCCTAATGGCTCCGCCTCTTTTCCCAGGGGAATTACGGTCACTCCGGGAAGGCCTCGAGCGGCAAGCCAGGCAGCATCGGCACTGGCAGCTACAGCAACATTCACGACGAGGCCGAGATCTGCGGCACGGCGAAACATGCGGTGCGCGATAGTCGGCAGCGGCCCAAAAAGAGATTCCAGACCGGCAAGATCGAGCAGCGCGGTGTCGCAGGCAGAATCTTCCACGCGGGGCGAAAACGACTGTGTACAGTCGAGCAGGGCGGCATGCGCGCTGGACTCTTGTAAGGCAGACCGCGGACGCAATGCCAACTCCGAGCATAGCTGTGCTTGAGCTTTGGTCATGCCCGGTGCAATCCCGATGCGGCCAGCCTTCTCATTTACTGCCCAAACTTTTTCTAGGGGTGGTTTGCCTTCTAGCACGGCTACTGCTTGGGTACGTAGCTCTGGTTCTGCGCGCAACAGAGCCGCCACAGGAAAATTGGGCACGTAAATACAAGCGAAAGGCATACCGAATTCAATTTCTTTATCTTTAATCTTTTATCCGGCTTTTACATCTGCCCAAGCTGTTCTGCTGGCAAAAGCCACGGCAGCGGAGCCCACTGGTTTACGCTCCAGCCGGGAGCGGATCAATTCTGCTTTAATCTCGATCTCGTCCAGCAATTGCGCGTGTGACGGCACATGAGATATCTCGGTTATCGGTATACGGCCGGGGGAAAAAGCGAGTGGCGATTTGGATAAATAGCAACCGCTGTCCGCTTGTAGCTTCATCACCAAGGATGAGCAACTGCCAGCAATGGGCTGTGGCTCCAATGTGAGCAGCACTGTAGAGGTAGGTTCCACGGCGCGGCGGAAACGAAACCATGTGGCCAGCGGAATACGGCGCGCTGCTTGTGGCGGTAGATCGGCGAGGTCCAGGGCTACCACTCCAAAGCCACCACTTTCGAGCAGCAAGTCGGTGACGCGCAGAACTTGCTCCAAACGATTTTCCGCATTTCGCCCTTCCTTTCTTGTTGAGTCGGATTTTTGCCTAGTCGAAAAGTGTTTCTGTGGCGAACTTTCGCCGCAACGAATCCATAACAATCGCTCCAACTGCACACCCGCAGCTGCGGCAGATTGCGGATCGAGAGCATCACTAGCGTCGACCAGGGCGCAGAATTCTCCACGCTGGGTGGCGGCGGACAGAGCGGCTAACAATAAAGCAGTGCGACCCGAGGATGCGGGGCCGCATATCTCGGTTAAGCACCCGCGCGGTAGTCCTCCGGTAAGCTCATCGATCGCGGCGATTCCGCTGGGAACCATTTCTGGCGCCGGACGCACACTCAGCCGCGAAGCCGGGGTCACGCCCGACATTGAAAATGGTCGCGGTTCCGGAACTGCTTCTGCATCAAAAACAATATGGCGGCCAAGGGCCGCCGAAGTGGAAACCACTGCGGTAGACATAAATATCTCAACGATTTCAGGGAACGCCGGGGTAGGACTCCGGAGGCGTACTTTCGTGTTTTGTTCGCCTAAGGAGATTCTGCTCCTACCGTGGACTCGGTGTCAAGCGGGGTAGTATGGGGAGTATGGGGGTATTTTAAACCTGCCCTTCTAACGATATTTGTTCCAGCGGCTTACCAGCATAACTTCCATCCGTCTAAGCGAGCATCGTGCTGCGTGGGGGAGTTCGGGCTACCCCCTGCTTGGCCAAACCCTCGAGAAATCCCAATAAAAGGAGTCTTTCATGCAAAAAGTCCGTAGGCTTTTGCCCCCAGGGCTGCTGTTGTTTGCCGGTATTTGCCAGGCCCAGTCGGCGGTGCTCGACCTGCCCCGGCAGAGCCAACATGCCGTGCTTACCCAGCGCATTGGCCTTACTGACATCACCATTAACTATCACCGTCCCCTTGTAAACGATCGCAAGATTCCTCGAAGCGCTGGGCAAAAAAGATGAGGCCAAGGCGGTTCTCAACAAAGCTTTGGATAAGGCCAGTCCGTTGCAAATGCATCTTTATGCGCGACAGTTGCAAGGCGAAAAGCGGCAGGACGAAGCCTTCGTCATCTTCCGCTCCAACGCCAAGAAATATCCCAATGAATGGTTTGTGCACTCAGGGCTGGGACGCATCTACAGCTCGCAGGGCGATTTCGACAACGCAGCCAAAGAGATGAAAATTGCGCTCGCGTCTGCTCCAGATTCGTTTAAGCCGGGGATTCAGGGATTGATCAAGCGCTTGGAGTCGAAAGACGACATCAACAAGTAGATTCGCTTCTGCAGACTAGAACTAAAACAAGAGGGCCAGCCGAAACTGGCCCTCTTGGTGTTGCAGTCTTGCCTAAGTGTGACTTCCTCACCACACACGGCAGGCATTCGCTCTTACCATGCGTTGTCCCGCTTTGCAGCCAAAGGCTTGCTGGAACTCCGCCATGTTCGAGACCACATTGTCGATACGGAATACGGGCAAGGAATGTGGGTTACTGGTGACGATGAGTCGCGCAACCTCGGGCCGCACGTTGGTACACCACGAGTAAGCGTTCGAAAGGAAGAATCGCTGACGGTAAGTCCAGCCGTCGTCGCCTTTGTCGTCCAGCGACTTGCCCTGCTGCTTGAGTGAGGCTTCGAGAGCGTTCAGCGTGAGACGAATCCCGCCGTTGTCGGCTGTATCTTCACCCTGAGTCAGCAGGCCATTCTGTTTCACTCCAGGGCCTGCCTCGGGCACTTCCTGCGTGTATTCGTCGGAGATGCATTTGCCGCGCTCGTCATACTGCTTGGCATCTTCCGCAGTCCACCAGTCCCGGAGGTTACCATGAGCGTCGAACTTGCGTCCCTGATCGTCGAAGCCATGAATAATCTCGTGTCCAATGACCATACCGATGGCGCCGTAATTCACGGAGTCGTCTTTCCCCTGCTCAAAGAAGGGCGGCTGCAAAATGCCAGCAGGGAAGTTGATGGTGTTCAACTGTGGATCGTAATAGGCGTTGATTGTGGGCGGAGTCATCGTCCACTCGCTGCGGTCCACCGGTTTGCCGACTTTGGCCACCCAGCGCTCGAACTCAAACGACGACGCTTGTCCCACGTTAGCGAGATAGCTGTCGCGCGCGATCTTCACGCTCGAATAATCCCGCCAGTGTGACGGGTAACCGATTTTGTCTTCGATACCCTTGAGCTTCGTGATGGCCTGTTCCTTGGTGGCTTGAGACATCCAGGAAACACTCTCAATGTCCTGGCTCAGCGCCTGCTCGATAGCGTGCACCATTTGCAAGGTGCGGGCTTTATTTTCAGGGGGGAAGGCACGATCAACATAAGCTTGGCCCAAGGCCTCTCCCAGGTCGCGATCGGCGGCGCGTACGCAACGTCTCCAGCGAGGCTGCTGCTGTTCGGCGCCGGCAAGGGTGTGCGCGAAGAAATCAAAGTTCTCGTCCACCAAGGCTTTATTCAGCTCAGGAGCTGCGCGGTGAATCGCGTGCCAGCGCAGATAAACCTTCCAATGCTCCAGCGGATGCTCCTGCAGGAGTTTTTCCTCAGCCCGGAAGAAGTCTGGCGAAGTGACGATGTAGTGCTCGGTGGCCGGGGCCTTTACCGCCTTCAGGTAAACCTCCCAGTCGATCGAAGCCGTGAGTTGGCGTACCTGCGCCAGGCTCATCCGGTTGTTGATGTTCTTGGGGTCGCGCCGCTTGATGTTATCCATCTGCGCTTTGGCCAGAGCGGTTTCAATTTCGATAACCGTGGCGGCATCGGAACTAGCTTGCGCTTCGGGCTCACCTGCCAGGGCGAACATCTTCTGCAAATGCTGGCGATATTTGCTTAGAGTTTCGACTGACTTTGCATCGCTGTTCAGATAATAGTCGCGATTGGGAAGACTCAATCCGCCCTGGTCAATTTGCGCCACGACTTTCGAGGCGTCGTCGTAATCCTGTTGGCCGGTGAAGCCAAATAACGGCGAATTAGTCTGATTGTCGCTCTGCTCCCACGCGCCCGGAAACACATGGTGGAGGTCAGCAATTTCGAGCGTGATTTCTTTCTTGGACTTCAAGGCAGCAATTCGGTCCAACTCAGGCTTCAACGGCTTCAGGCCTGCAGCTTCGATGCCACTTTCGTCCATGCACGCGGCCCAATAGTCTCCAATCTTCTGCTGTACCGGCCCACGCTTCGCATCGTTGGCACTCGCGGCTTCCAAGGTCTCGCGCAGCAAATTCTCGTTCCACAACTGCAGGCTGCTCCCCGTTCCCCAGAACACTTGGTCGGGCGGGATCGGATTCGCCGACAACCATTTGCCACATGTGTACTTGTAGAAGTCATCGCAGGGATCAAGGCTCTTATCGATGGAGTTCGGATCGAAGTGCTCAAGCTTCGGAGCCTTGTCTTGAGTGTCTGCGGCAGAACCCGTGTTATTGCGAACGGCGCCGGTTAGGTGGGCAGCCTGCCCCAGCATCACCACAGGCAGGACTAGAGTCAGTGCGAATATTGTACTTCTCGAAACAGACATTTTGCCTCTTGGGAAATGCACAATTGCAGGATAGAACAGCATTGGCCGATTGCAGGTACGCATAACAGGTACGCATAAGGAGAGGATCGAGTTCCACGCTGGCGATGAGATCAAACGGCACACCCTGACCTTGTCCCCGACCGACTAACATACTACAGACGAACAGCCCAGCGGTTAGTTAGCGTGCAGGTTGGACCCGGGGCGGGTGGACGGATTTTCTCCTCCTAGCCGGTGTTGTGCAAACCTGAAGCGATACCGTTGATGGTCGCTCCCAGCGCGTAGTCGAGATCAGCATTGGACTGACCCTCCCGCTTGCGCCGCAAGAGTTCTACTTGAATCAGGCTCATGGGATCCACATACGGGTTGCGCAGCCTAATCGATCGCGCCAGAACCCGGTTGCCAGCAAGCAGTTCGCGCTGTTTTGCGATGCGCAGAAGCATGCGCCGGGTTCGCAGGAATTCGGCTTCGAGCATGGTGAAAACTCGCTTGCGCAGAGCCGCATTGGTCACCAATTCGGAATAGACACGGGAGATATTCAAGTCTGCCTTCGCCATTCCCAGCTCAACGTTGCGCAACAAATCTGAGAACAAACGAAAATTCCGCATCATTTCCCGTAACAACTCCTCGTGGCCGGCTCCCTTCTTCGCGAAGCCTTCGAGCGCGTAGCCGACGCCGAACCATGCCGGCACGGCATGCCGGCTCTGCATCCAGCCGAAGACCCAGGGAATCGCACGCAGGTCCTCCAAACGCCTTCCCTCAGGCCTTCGTGACGGCCGGGACCCGATACGGGCGGTATCCAGTTCGTTCACCGGCGTGGCCTGCTCGAAATATTCCATCACTTCAGGATCTTCCGCGATGCACCGGCGGTAGAACTTGTAGGCTTCTTCTGACATCTCTTCCATTGCGGCTTCCCAGCGTGGATCGTCGCCCGCGGCCTGGCCGCGTTTCCGCGTGAGCGCTTCGAGACTGGCCGCAATCATCAATTCCAGGTTCCACTCAGCCAAGACCGGTTCGGCATACTTCCAGTTGAGGACTTCTCCCTGCTCCGTAATGCGGATGCGACCAGAGAAGCAACCTTCCGGCTGCGCCAAAATTGCAGAGTGGGTGGGGCCACCGCCGCGTCCCACGGTGCCTCCGCGGCCATGAAACAACTGTAATTTCACTCCGCATTCGTCAGCTACGCGCTGGAGTTCGCGATGAGTCTGGTACAGTTCCCAAATGCTGGTCAGCATTCCTCCGTCCTTGTTGGAGTCTGAGTAGCCCAGCATGACCTCTTGCCAGCGACCCCACGAGTCGAGGAGCGATTGATATTCGGGCCTGGCCCAGAGTGCGCGCACGATCGATCCAGCCCGGCGCAGCGACTCGATGGACTCGAACAAAGGTACCGGCATCAGGCCAGGGTCGTGTGCAGATCCGGAGGCAACCACCCCGCACGCTTCGGCCAGGTGGAGGACGTTCAGAATATCGTCCTCAGATTCCGCTCCGCTGATGATGTAGTTACAAATTGATTGATGGGGATAATTCTTCTTAATCTGAGCGATGGTTATGAAGGTCTCGAGCACGTCACGGCTTGATGGGGATGCAGTCTCGCGAACCTGCTGCAATCCTTGATTGCCGGACAGCGCAGGCGCCAGTTCGGCCCATGCTTGCGCGTGAGCACGGGCATGTTGACGGATGTCGAGAGTGTGCAGATGAAAACCAAAAGTCCATACCTTCCGAAGAAGAGGATCAACCAGACTCTTGGCTAGCCTCTGACCGTGATTCGCCCGTAGGCTATCTCTCATCAGCACTAGGTCTTGTGCAAACTCGGTAGCGCTGCTATAGGAATCTGAATCGCTCGCCCGCCCGTTGCTGTGCTGCAGCCGGTGCAACACGAAAGAAAGGAATCGGCGATAGCTTTCACTCCGGTTGTGTTCTCCCCACAGTAGATGAACGCCGGGTGTCGTGCGCCCATAATCGTCCAGGCGTGACAGCATCTCTTCTGACGCGCTTACCTGTCGTAGTGACGAGCTCAGCCCGTCACTCAACTCCCGAACATCGCGAGCGTACTCTGCCAGTATCAGCGACCGCGCAAGTCCAAGGGCATTGCAGATAGATTCTGGCTTGACCATAGGATTGCCATCACGATCGCCGCCGATCCACGACCCGAAGCGCACGATGTTGGGCACTTCGGCCTCGTCCAGGCGGATACGAAAAACGTCTCGGAAAGAGTCGCCTATTTCGCCGTAAATTCCAGGAAGGGCTTCGAATAAAGCGAGCTTGAAGTAACGCAACCCCATGCGGATTTCATCGTCGACAGTTGGCTTTGTCAATCGAACTTCATCGGTCTGCCACAGCGCGGTAATTTCTGTGCGGATCGCGTCTTCGCAGGCGAGTGCCTCGCCAGCGCTAAGCGGAACATGATCAAGACGCTCCAATTGCTCGGCGATCCGGCGGCGCTTGAGCAGCACAGTTTGACGCGCTACCTCCGTAGGATGGGCAGTGAATACTGGCATGATCGACAGAGGTGCGAGTGCCGCAAGCGCTTGCTCGCCAGATATGCCGGCCTCCTTCATGCGCAGCAACGTACCGTGGAATGATCCGGCTGGTGGCTGGTGCTGCCCGCCTAACTTGCCAGCCCTCCGCCTGCGTTTGCGATGGTTAGTCTCGGCCAGGTTGGTCAATTCGAAATAAATAGCGAATGCCTTCGTGACTTGATAGGCCTTGTCCAGGTCCATCTGCGAAACCACCGTTCGTGCTTCGCTCAGGAGCTTTCCCGAGGGATCACCGGTAGCCTGAGTTCGCGTCCGATTCCGAATCAGCAACTGCCGGAGTTGTTCCACCAGGGCAAACAGATCCTCCCCCGCCTGATCAACGAGTACTGTTCCCAGTAGTGTTCCCAGCGAGCGCACATCTTGTCGCAGAGGATTGTCCTTGGAGGCATCGTCTGACCCGGCCTTTAACTCGGCGAGGCGGACTTCCTGGTCCTCAACTCTCCATAATGGTTTGCGCCGATTCATGCGAATGCACGGTTCATGGATATACGACAGGATAAATCAGTTTTCGGATAGCACTGATGCGTGCGGCCATCTTTCAATCTATAGCGCAGCGCCTGCTGCCCGAAGAGCAGAGACTGGAGGAAGCGACAGCGAAGGAGAGCGCAGGCCGCTGGGTCCAAGCACTAGCTGGACGCCCGTTTCTTTGGCAGATGCCGCAGACTGTGGCCTTCGATCAGGCTGTAGAGTTCCTCAGCGAGGTTGGTGGTGTGATCGCCGGCGCGCTCCAGGGCTTGGGCCATTAGAAGTATTTCAAAACTGGTCGTATCGTTTTGTGGCACATTGGCAGCGAGGTGCTTTTGGAACAAAGTGTGGCAAACGCTGTCTATCTCTTTGTCCATCTGTAGGACCGAACGGGCACAATCCAGGTCGAGGCTGACGAACCCCCGATGGATGAGATCGAGCATGTCTCGCAAGGTGACGGACATCCCCACCAGTTGGCGCGTATCGGAAGCCGGCCACTTCGCGCTCCGAGATTGCACCCGCAGTGCCACACTCATCACCAGATCGCCAATGCGCTCGAGGTCGGTGATGCACTTCAAGCTGGCCAATAACTGACGCGCGCGCGCCTCATTAACTTTTGTGATAGCTGCGGGCAAGCGCTCATCGATCTGGCGCTCAATCAGGTCTAACTCTTTCTCGCAATCCTTGATCGCCAGGAAAGCCATGCGCGAAGAGTTGGTCAGCAGATCGCGCACGTTGAAGGCGGCATCGCGGGCGATTAGACAAGCTTTCATCGCCAGACGCGCAAGGTCGTCGAGGGAACCGGCGTTTTTTGCCGCCCCCTTGCTTTTCACGGCGGTCCGCGTCTTCTGAGTTCTGGCTGCCGAACTGCTGCTGTTCTCAGTAATCTCGTCCGCTTCTGCTGACGTTCGGGCTGAGACTTTGCCGGGCATGTTGATGGCGAGGAATGCAGATCGCCGACGAAGATAGTATGCCTCACCGGCGCTCAGGGCAGTGTAATCCAGAATTGTGAAAGAATGATTAAAAGCATAACGGGCGACCGGCAATCCTGCGTGAACTTTTCAGCGTTCGTGTGCGAGATACCAGGCTTGTGATGGGACTACTCGATCTTCTGCGACGTCAGTTTGCCTACGATGATTGGGCGAACCGTGAGGTGCTTGCCGGCCTACGTGCCTGCGGAATCACGACCGGACGGCCGGTGCAGCTGATGGCCCATATTTTTTCCGCCGAGCGACTCTGGCTGGAGCGGTTGAAACATCAACCGCAGAGTCTTCCCGTTTGGCCCGAATTTAGCCTCGACCAGTGCCAGGCGGAAGCCGCAGAGTTGGACTGTCTTTGGCGACCCTACCTAAATCAGACTTCACCCTCATTGCTTTCCGAAGAGATCGCATATCAGAACAGCAAAGGGGAAGCTTGGACCAGCACGGTCGAAGACATTCTTACTCACGTGGTCATGCACTCGGCGTATCATCGCGGCCAGATCGCAAGCGACATGCGCGCCCATGGCCATACTCCCGCTTACACGGACTTCATTCATGCTCTGCGACAGGGACTGGTTGAGTAGGCTGCACGAAGTGGCCAGTGATGAGCTAGCTCTATGGAAGGCCGAAGCGTATACGTGTTTACCGCCCTGCAAGTGGTTGCGGCCGCGACTCTTTTGTGGTTTCTGATCAGTTGGGCGGCGCCGTGGAATATAGAACGCTGGGTTGGATCGGTGCTGGTCGTAGTGGGCGTAGCCTTTGTCGGAATGGCCCGCTGCCAGCTCGGGAAATCATTTTCCATCAGGCCGGAGGCCAGAGAACTTGTCGCTCATGGGCTCTACTCGAAAATCCGCAACCCCATTTACGTCTTCGGCTCAATGATCATTCTCGGCTTGATCCTCGTGCTGCAGAAGCCGGTTTTATGGGTTGGTCTCGCTGCCGTAGTTGCTATCCACTATCCGCGCCCGGCGTGAAGCGCGTGTACTGGAAGAAGCCTTCGGGGACTCCTACCGGGAGTACCGTCGCAAGACTTGGTTTTGAAGGCGTGATTTTGAGTGACGAGGCCCGCACCCCGGCCTTTGCCCTCGCTGCCGTGAACACGTAATATCTCACCAATGAAAAAATTCTTTGGCTTTTTAATGCTGTTGCTCGGTGCGGCAGGTGTACTAGGTGCGAATGAACCCAAGCTTCCGTCGATGCCCGCCGCCGTGTCCAGCAATGCCGTCGCCAGTTTGAAGAATGGGCTCGAACTTTTCTCGCTGATGGGGGTCGGTCCCAAAAAAGCTTGGGATGACATCACGAATCAGGTTTACATCATGCACTTGGCCTCCGGGAAATGGAGCGAAGGCCGCCCCGTGCCGGGAGTCGCCGGTCGGCTTGGTGCGTCTGCTGCCGGGGCGAAGGGAGTGATCATTCTCCTGGGAGGATACGTGGTTGACGGTCAGGGTGGCGAGATGACGGTCGCCGATGTGAACCTGTATTCGCCTTTCGACCGCCGCTGGTACAGCGGCAAAGAAATTCCTATCCCAGTCGACAGCGCGGTCGTCGGTGTTTTTCGCGATCGCTATGTCTACCTCATCGGAGGCAGGTCGAATAGGCTCTTGGTGAACAACGTGCAGGTCTACGACGCGGAGAAAGATTCTTGGAGTCAGGCCACAGCGTTGCCGGGAACGGCGGTCTTCGGCCACGCTGGCGGGCTGGCGGACGATACCATTGTTTACCTGGATGGTGCTATGAGGAGTACCACCTCGGGAGCACCTTATGTCGCTTCCGCAGAGTGCTGGCTGGGCAAGATTGACCACAAGGATCCGACCAAGATCGATTGGAGCAAGCTGCCTGCCCATCCTGGCCCGGCGCATTTTGGCATTGCCGCAGGTGAGAAAGAACATAAAGTTCTGTTCTCCGGCGGTACCGCGAGTCCGCACAACTTCAAAGGCATTGGTTATGACGGCCAGCCGGCTGAGGCTTCCACCGTGACTTTTGCCTATGATTTGCGCGCAGGCCGATGGGAAACGATCAGCGAAAACACACCCGATCCCCGTATGGATAGCCGTCGAATCCTTTCCACGCCGTTGGGCGCTGTCATAATGGGGGGGATGGCTAAGAATCAGGCAGTAACGGCGCGCGTCACCTTGCTGCCGAAAAAATAGACGGTACCGGATTGATCGGAGAGCCACCTTGGTGCCGGTTGACGAGCCACAGGATTCCGTACTAATGTGGGTTTACACCGGAAAGGAGGTGGTCGAATGACAAGTTCTGAATGTGGTAGTAGTTGTGGGAGTCTAAGACCAGGTGAGGTGGCTGAGACTTAGAGCTGGTTGCTCTAAGCGGGGCTCCGGGCGCATGCGCCTGCGAGCTACAGCCCGCACACTAGCCGGTGAGTACAGATGGAGGCATCGCGTTGGTCGCGCGAAGGTCGTCATCCTGGGACTTCGGTCTTGTGCTTTGGTCCCTGACCCGGGAGTTGCCGTGAGAGGCCACGTAGAGTGACCACCTCTTGGTCAATCCGAAACGGTCCACCGGACGGGGCTTGAGTCTTCAACGACTTGAGCTCCGTTTGTTGTTTGTTATCATCGGGTTCCCGAGATTCGGTTTTCACGACCATTGAATTTACCAACCACGTTGGAAGAACGGATACCCCCGCGACCATGCCATTTTGTGACCAAAATTGTGACCAAGTTTGGTCTTGGCAGTCGCATGGATGGCGTGCGTCCGCACCGTGGCGCAATCTGAAGTTCCATCCCCAGCACAACCAAGAATATTTGTAACGGCAGAGTCGAGGCTGAGGTCGTCAACAAGCTCGGCCCACGCCGCGTCAGGTCGTGCCAGAATTTCAATCTGGCTTCAGGTCCCTTGCCATAAGAACCTCATCGTAGTAGCGACCATCTTGCTTTAGAGCCTCCTTTTCGATTCCATATTCCAAGAAACCCAGACGCTCATATAGCCGCCGTGCTGGCTCGTTGTCGCTAACCACGGACAGTTGGATCAGTTCGACCCGGTGGCGTGTAAATTCGACTTTGGTCTCGACCAGTTGCCGCCCAACCCCAGCTTTTCTTGCGCTAGCTCGAACGAACATACCCACGAGCAGGCCCTTATGAGCCTCTTTTCGTCCCTGTCGGATCAACAATCCAGCCATGCCGACGAGTTCCGAGTCATGGAAAGCGCCAAACGCTGCCGAACCGCCAAGCCATTCCGAGAAAAAAGTCAAAGGTTCAGCAGTCTCAGCTTCGAATGCGCTGCCGAATGCTTCCGGGTTGAATTGAAGCCCTTCCAGTCGAATGTCTCGATACACGGCGGCATCGGCTGGCGTTAAGCGTCGTATCTGAATCTGAGCGGCATCCACATTCCATTGGTAATGGGAAGTTCAAATTAGGACAATACCCGGCTGGCGAACTCGCAGGTCTCCGACTGTCCCGCCGCCGAAGAACCTCCTCGCTCGGCGTCCAAGGTCTCCAGTTCCAAAACAAGGAACCCTAGTTGCGGCCGACACTGGCAACGTTCATGCTCCGACCATGACACTCAAAAACGCGGCGTTGCTGGCTCTGATCGGGACGATTCTGATGACGGCTCTCTTAGTGTGGACGTTTGTCCTCACCTTCCTTAATGTTCTGCGGGACTTGGTTCCAGCGATGACGCTGTTCCCGTCATTCATCTATGCGTTTGGCGCATTCAGTGTGATGGTGTTCTTTTACGTGTTCCGCCGGGGGCAGTAGTAGTCGTGATTTTGGCGGGAGCATGGCGGGCTCCGGATATGCAAACGGCGAGACTCTAGTCAGTCTTGTCTTCGGTATGGTGGTCTTCAATCTGGAACCTCAGAAATTCGTGGACCGCCTTCAGAGCATCGCGATCTTCCGTCTTAATCCGTACCCTGCCACCGTCCGGCGACTCTTCGAAGCTGTAGGAAATCGTACTGCGTTTTTCTTTCATCACTGGAACGCCGGGCGGAACTTGGCTATGGACGAACATCGGTAGAGAGAGTCGCCGTTCGAGAACATCGTGACAATGTGCGTCAGGTGCGACCGGATCGCCTGAACGTTCTGGGTGTCCTTGCCGTCATTCACGACTACTTCAATGGCCCCGCCGTCCGAGAGGAGACGGAAGTGATGCGACGTGGCATCATGGGGAAATCCCATCGCCTCATCACCGTGTTTCTCGACATCTGCCTGATGCTGTTCCTTTAAATGCTCCCTGTGCATGGGGCAGGACTGCATGTTCTGTGCTGCCACTTGCAGCCCACAGAATAGAAACAAAGTAATTAAAGCTTTCACGTTTTCCTCCTCCGAAATTGATTTGCCTTTCGATTGGAACCACTGATATCCCCGGTAAGGGAGTGCAGCAGATTCGATTTCTGTCCGGGAGCCGTTCCCAGCATCCGATGTTCCCAGTCGGACAAAACCTGCTTGAGATATTGTTCGGTGCGCTTCGTGGCCACGATGTCTGCGCTGATTCCCTTGAGTTTTTCTTTTGCAAGGTTGTACACCCGCTGACATGGAGCACCGCCAGCATCACGGGCTTTCAAGACCTCTGCCAGTTCTGCCAAGGTGAACCCCATACGAAGTAATTTCAGGCTTTCCCAAGCCCTTGCCTTCCCGGCGGTTCGGAAGGGGTGCGCCGGAAGAGTCTCAACTCATTATTAACGTCGATCTTTTAAGTTTTCGGCTGGTCAGGGGAAATCTTCGGCGAGGACGATTGCTAATTTTTTTGTACAATGTCCAAGCCGCATCGGAGGTTCTCATGCTACCGCGTGTAATTGCGTTGATCGCCGCTCTTGGCTTTCTGAACTCAGCCACCGCCCCTGCGCAATCGAAGGAGCACAATCCGGACGATCTACTAGCTCGACTTTCGTACAACAGTACCTATGTCTGGCATGTGAGCGAACAGCGTTCGCCGCAGATTTGTTTTGCTTTGTACCGCGACGGGTACTACCGATTATCAAGGAAGTCGAGGAGGACGCAGGACGGCGTTGAAACTCTTCAAGGAACACTGTCCCCGGATCAGCTTACTCGCCTCCGAACTCTGCTAAAGAGTCTACCTTTTCAGACTGGTGAAGTTGGAGCGATCCGCAAAGCCTCAGAGTCGTTCACGGCGGAGATTGTGCGTGACGGCAAGACAGTCCACTTCGTATGGATTGATCCTGACCATGAGCGTCCGTTTCCGGATTCAGCGATTCGTGTGGTCAACTGGTTACAGGATTTTGAGGCTCAAGGTTCCTCGCCTCTCACTCTACGCGAGTTGAGCGATCAGCCCATCTGTCCATCAGCATCCGAAAGGCCATTGCATCCGGTTATCGCCAGTGTGCACCGTATGTCGGAGGGTGCCAGTTGCGAGAGGCAGCGGGCCGCGACTGCTCCTGCGGCTGCAATTGGTTCCGCACCCCGAAACTAAAAAACGGCTTACCTGTTGTGGCGGGCACCGGGCAACGGCAAGACCGCGACCCTCCGCGTGATGGCCGCGCATCCGCACATCCCCTACGCGCTAGACTTGAGCGACATGGAAGAAAAGAGCGCCGATGTTCTCCACCTGTTTGAAAAAGCTGGCGCCAATACCCCCGCGCTGGTGATCCTCGAAGACCTTGACCGCGCATTC
>QIAN01000361.1 GCA_003225005.1 Acidobacteriota bacterium
TCGGGCATGTAGCCAATGTCGGCTTTGTAGCTGACCGGGTCCACGAGGACATCGTGGTCCTTCACCCGGACGACGCCATAGTCGGGCCGTAAGAGGCCGACGAGGATCTTTAGGGTCGTCGTTTTGCCTGCGCCGTTGGGTCCGATCAGGCCGACGATTTCGCCCGCGCGGACATCGAGGAAGAGTCCTTGCAAGGCCGGCTTCCCTTCGTACGATTTCCAGAGCTGTTGCACGTCGATTGTGAGCGCCATGAGATCGTCCGCGAGAGTCGCCCGCGGCATTTGAATGGTTGGATGGAAGGCCCAGGTCACACGCGTTTCTTGCCGAGCAGCGTCCGCAGTCGGTCGGCCTTCGCCTTCATTCCTTCGCGGTCATAGAACACGATGGCTTCTCCGAGGTCCTCGCGCCACCGATCCTCATCATGGATCGCGCGGCGCAACTGGGCCTGGGCCTCCCAGGCCGCCGCGACGCCGGCCCAGTCCTCCGCAGCCCCGAGGACGTCTTGGGCCTTCGTGAACGTGACGAAGGCCAGGTCGAGTCGGCCCGTTCTCCCGTAGAGGGTCGCGAGGTTCAGGAACGCCCAGCCGCGGCCCTGGAGGGAGGCGCGGTCGTCCTTCCGATGGAAGCGCTCGAGGGCATCGAGGAGGAAGGCCTCGCCCCGCTCGGGGTCGTCCTGGTTCGCCGCGAACACGCCCGCGGCGAGGAGCGCCTGGGCGACGATGGCGGGATCCCCGCTCCCTTTCGCCTCGTGCAAGGCCTCGTCGAGCGCCGCGCGGGCGTCCTCCCACCGGCGGAGTTCCATGAGCGCGTTGCCCGACCGCATCAAGGCGATCGCGCGCATCGCGCGGAATTCCGGATCAGAGCGTAACGGCAAGGACGCTAAGAGTCGCGCGTAGATCTCGATGGCCTCCTCCCACCTTTGTTCCCGTTCCCGATTGTGGCCTTCGTGAATGCGCTGCACGAAGGCCACACCTGCTGCATGCGACATGCTTCGACTCAATGCGGCCGCGTCGATTTCCCCTTTTGCGTCGTGCAACCTAGGAGTCGAACAAACAAGACTGACTGGGGTCGAACGGTTCCTTCAGGGCGACCGTCGACCGGACAGGAGAGCAGCCGACCGAAGGTCCTCTCATCGCAGCAGCCGGGTCGAAACCGCACTGCAGCGGTCCATTTTGGATCGCGGCTCAGATTATCCAGGCTATCGAGTCCTCACCCAGAACGAAACCCCGGGCCACAGGCCGACCTTCAATCCGAGACCAGTCCATAAAGGTTCGAGCACGCTTCGAAGCTCGGGATCTTGGCTGATGAAAGCGTTAGGAAGTATGATTTCGAAATGATCCCCTCCAGAAAGAAGCCAGGAGGCCAACAAGTATTGCTCCGACCAAAGGTTGACATTCCAAGGGCTCGGGTAGTCATAGGGAAGGAAAATATCGTGGATCTCAACGATGACGCCGGGATGAAGCCGAGGTAGAATGTCCAGGAAAAACACTGCGACATCGCTATTCTCGAAGCACCTATGAGACCCGTCCACGAACAAAATGTCGCCCGACTCAAGGTCTCCGGACCACGAAGGATCGACCCGCTCAAGGGGTTCACGGATGACATGATCGCATAGGGGGTCGATGTCCGCCCGAGGAAGCGGGTCGATGGATGTGATTTGCGTGGACAACCCCAAGTCCGTAATCGCACGTTTAGCGAACTTCGTGGAGTGACCAGAGCCTATTTCGACGAATCGTTTCGGTCCTACATGTCCAAGGAGCGCGTAAAGGGCCATCGAGTCTAGTGCTGGAAGCGACCCATTGTTCCAGCACGGCTCGCGAGCGATTTCGGGGCCGAGTGCGATTTTCGAGAACCGCCCTTCGAAATCCAGGAAGCTCGTCAGGGTGGAACTGTAACGAGCACGACCCCGATCAATCAGGAGATGAAGCTGCAGATGCGGTGGACGCCCGGAACCGTATCGAGGAGTCGGAGTAACAGGATATTCGAAATAGATGGGCTGATCACCATGGGCCATCTTGACGTAGGCTCTGAGCGTTTGTCGCAGCGTGCGCACGGATAGAAAGCCGCTCCTTATTCTTTCGCCCAAGGCAATGTCCCCGGCCGGCGATGGACACAAGCACCACTAGAATTTTTCGTGCCTGGGCCATTAACGTTGGCACGCCCACAATCGGAGAAGCTTGCCACGGGTCCTAAACCGCTTCATCGCCGGGTCCGAAAAACATTGCGGAACGCGCGGAACCCATTGTGTTCAGGTAGGCCGTGCGGTACGTTCGACCGCTTCTACGATATCGTCCACGTTCTCGGGGCCCACACTGGGGTGCACGGGCAGTTCGAAGAGCCGCGGAACCACGTCCTCCGCGACGGAGCAACGCCCACGAATCCGCAGGTTACGGAGGGCCTTCTGCCGGTACAAAGGCATCGGATACGACGGACGGCAGCCGATGCCGTCTTCGTTGAGACGCCGGACGATTTCGTCGCGGGAGAGGGGGAACGAGTCCTCGCGACGAACGATGTACTGGTAGTAGGAATGGACCATCCAGTTGCCCTCCGCGGGAGGGACCAGGCCTTCGATGCCATCGAGGCCATTCGTCAGGGCGAGGGCATTCGCGCGGCGTTGCTTCACCCATCCGTCGAGCTTCTTGAGCTGCACGAGCCCGATTGCCGCAGCGATCTCCGTCATGCGGTAGTTGAAGCCGACAAGGACGTGCTGGTACTTCGAAACCTGGCCGTGGTCCCGAAGGAGGCGGGCCTTTTCCGCGATCTCGTCGTTATCGGTGAGGATCATGCCGCCTTCGCCGGTCGTCATGTTCTTCGTCGCGTAGAATGAGAAGCACGCGGTGTCGCCGAGGTTGCCCGCCTTCTTGCCGTGGTATTCGGCGCCATGGGCCTGGGCCGCGTCCTCGATGACCGGGATGCCGCGTTCTTTCGCGACCTCGAGAATGGGCTCCGTCTCCGCCGTTTGCCCGTACAGATGGACCGGCATGATGGCCGCGGTCTTGCGGCTGATGGAGGCCGCCACTTTCGCGGGGTCCATGTTGTACGCATTGCGGTCCACGTCGACGAAGGCGGGCATGGCTCCGCACAGGAGGAGAGTCGACGCCGTCGCGAAGAACGTGAGCGGAGGGATGAGGACCTCCGCGCCCGCGCCGATTCCGTGGGCCAGGAGCGCGATGTGGAGGGCTGCAGTCCCATTCGCCACCGCGATCCCGTGCCTTCGGCCCACGTCTCGGGCGAATGCCGCCTCGAACGCTTTGACCTTGGGACCCTGGGCGAGCATGCCGGACCCAAGGACCTCCTTGACGGCGGCGAGCTCCTCTTCTCCAAGGATCGGCCGAGCGATCGGGATCATCGCGGCGCGAACGGATTCAAGGTAATCAAAGTTCGCCGCTCACTTGCGAGAACGGGAACGGACCTTTCCCTTGGACCGGAGTTTGGGGAATGCCTTTCCATCGTGGGCGCACCGCATCTTCGAATCGAGGGGTTTGCCACACTCGCAGACCCAGCCGACGACCTTCGCGGGGACGCCGGCGACGAGGGCATGTGCGGGGACGTCCCTCGTGACGACGGCCCCGGCGCCGACCATCGCGTTTCGACCTATCCGGATGCCGCAGAGAATCGTGGCGTTAGCGCCGATGGACGCCCCATCGGCCACCTCTGTTGCCACGACCTCCCAGTCCGGATTGACAGCTCTCGGATATTTGTCGTTCGTGAAGCAAGCGTGTGGACCAACAAAGACGCGTTGGCCAATCCGGACTCCTCGGTAGAGAGCGGCGAAGTTCTGGATCTTGCAATCGTCGCCCACCGAGACTTTCACATCGATGTAGACGTCTTTGCCAATTCGGCAATTGCGCCCGACGACGGCGCCCTCTCGTATCTGGGCCCAATGCCAAATTTGCGTCCCTTCTCCGACCCTGGCCGACGCATCGATTTCTGCGGTCGGATGGATCCGGATGGCCATCCCCACGGCATCTTGGATGGAGCTTCAAGAAGCTTTGCACGCTGCGCAGTGCTTCAGTCTGGTCTGGAACTAGTAAGCTAGGCCGACGACAAATCCGACCACGTAGGCCGCGATGCCGATGAGCGAGACAAGGACGACTGCGTCCCTCGGTTCGAGTCGGAACGCTGGGACATTTGCTGTCCGGATCTTGTCTGCGTGCATGATGGAAGCAGGTTCCTCGCAGGTGGTTATGAAGCTTCCCCGGTGCTTATCGCAGGTGATAGGCCTGGTGGACTTGCGTTATCAAGGGCCAGAATTTCGAGGCAAGCGAGAAATATCTCAATTCCGGGTTAGTCCTCTGGGACGAGTCCTAGAATGGATCTGTTCAGCCTCCTAGCGTCAGCCATGATTTCGTTCCTGGCTGCCTACCTGTTCCTTCCTTGGCTGATTCGCTCCTTGCGCGGCACCTCGCTCGTCGGGAAGGACCTCCACAAGCCCGGAAAACCCTTGATTCCGGAAATGGGAGGCGTGGGGGTGATTCTCGGATTCTACGTAGGCATCGCGGTCATTGCCCTCGTGGCTTCCGAAGACACGTCCAGCTCGTTGTTCTTCGCGGCCCTCAGTGCCTGTCTCGGGGCCGGGGTTGTAGGCCTCGTCGACGACATGTTTCGTCTACGAAAGCGATCGAAAGCGGTGCTCCCGTTCGTCATGGCATTACCCCTCGGTGCCGCGGTCTATGCGTCGGGGAATCGAGTTCTTTTCGGCACCGACGTGGGCCTGCTGATGGCCGTCGTGGTTCCTTTTGGGGTCACGAGCGCGGGAAATGCCTCGAATATGCTTGAGGGATTCAACGGCCTCGGAGCCGGGCTTGGCGTTATCATGGCCTCTGCCTTGATCATATTGTCCCTGCTCACCGGAGCGAGCGAGGGCCTATTCCTGTTGTTTCCTCTGCTCGGCGCGTTGCTCGCGTTTCTGTGGTTCAACCGATATCCTGCACGGGTCTTTCCAGGTGACTCGATGACTCTTTTTGCGGGTGCGACGCTGGCATCCGCCGCGATTATCTCCTCCCCATCGCTCAAGACGTTCGGAGCAATCCTTTTCATTCCGATGATTCTCGAATTCCTTTTGAAACTGCGAGGTCGCTTCCAGGCCGAGAACTACGGTGAGCTGGGGTCCGACGGACGTTTGAATTGGAAAGGCCGGGTCGAGTCGATCCTACATCTCGTGATGCGCTGGAGACGACTTCGCGAATGGGAGATTGTCCTCGCGATTTGGGGGATAGAAGCGGCGCTGTGCACAGCGGTTATTCTTGCGGTCGCGGCGGGGCTATGAGAGTCTGTCACATCGTGTACGCGTCATATCCGGCAGATCCTCGAGTCCGACGGGAAGTGGATGCTCTTCGCGAGGCAAGCTATAACGTGAGCGTGATCGCTTTGCGGGCCGCGGGACAATCCGCTCACGAGCGAGTGGATGGAGTCACGGTTCATCGTGTTCCTCTCGAGGCGAGAAGGGGCGGCCGCATTCGATATCTGTTCCAGTACCTCCTCTTCTTCTTGCTCTCCACCACCTTACTTCTCTCGCTCCATGTGAAATATCGTTTTCGCGTTGTCCATGTTCATTCCCTCCCCGATTTCCAAGTATTCAGCGCACTCCCGCTTCGCCTCCTGGGCGTGTCGGTCATTCTCGATCTCCATGAGGCCTTCCCGGAAATCGTCTCGGCTCGGTTCCGGTTGCAGCCGAATAGTCCCTTGGTCCGAATTGCTCACATCTCCGAGACTCTGAGCATTGCCGTTGCGGATCAGGTCATCACGGTGAATGACACGATTCGCGACTTGTTAGTCCGTCGCCAGACGCGCTCTATCAGGATAGAGGTCGTGACGAACTCTCCCGACAACAGGGTCCTCAGGATGGGGGATCGCGATGGACTCAGAGAACGTTTGCACCTGACCCATCCGGCAATCGTTTACGTTGGAGGTATCAATCCGGAGCGTGACCTTGCCACCCTCATTCGAGCGGTTCACGTTCTGAAGGATCGAATCCTCTTTCAACTTGTCATCGCTGGCTATTCGGACGCAATGCATCTCGCCTCCCTAAAAACCCTCACAACGCATCTCGGACTAGACGGTGCAGTCAGTTTCCTTAATACGGTCCCACATGAGGAGGTGCTGACCTATCTTGCCCTCTCGCGAGTCGGTGTCATCTCCTATGAAGATAGCCCGCTAACCCAGATTGCGATTCCGACGAAAGCCTTCGAATATGCGGCGGCCGGAATACCGATGGCGATGGCTGACCTGAGGGCATTGCGGGGCATGTTCGATGGAGCCGCCGAATTCTTTCGGCCGGGGGATCCGAATGACCTTGCGACAGCTATCGAGCGCATCGTCGTTGACGGCGCACGGGCTTCGGCATACGTCCAACGCGCACAAATCGTTCTTGCCGAAAACAGTTGGGAAAAGATGAGATTGCGACTTCTTGCGGTCTATCGGCGTCTAGGAGGCGAATCCTCATGACGAGCTTCCCAGTCACCTTGGTCGCCGGTATCAACCCGGCTTTGACACGTCCGGGTGGCATTCGCTCTTACGTGCTGGGACTCGCCAAGTATCTCGCCACGGCTGGGACTGACGTGACGCTGATCGGGATTGGTCCCGACCACCCCAATCCAGGATATCGCTTCGTGCCAATCGTAGCGAAGTCTTCGACGTCAAGCGTTGCTTTCCAACGTGGTCTGCGTCGTTACCTTCGTCGGATGGGACCTCCTGGTGGAATCATCCACCTCCAACGCCCTGATGATCTTGCCCCTTTTGCTTCCGTTGGCGACGGCCTCACGGGGGTAATCACAATTCACGGAGACCCACTTCCCGGAATCCGGTCGAGGCATGGTGCGTTGACCGCTTTGGCATATCTGCGCCTGGAAAAACGGGGAATCGCCGCTGCGAAACGCGTGCTTTTCCTGGACGTGTCGGGTCGAGAATCGTTTTCGCGACGCCATCCAAAGGAGACCGACAAGTTTGCCAATACTTCAGCGGGCATCGATTTGGACGTGTTCCGTCGGACCGACTCCACGGAAGCGCGGATTAAGTGGAAACTCGCGGATGGTCCTCACCTACTCTTTGCAGGACGTTTTGAGACCGAGAAGAACCTCTCCCTACTGGTGGAGGCAGTTCGAAGAAGCAAGACAGTTCCGACTCTCCTCCTCGCCGGCGGTGGCCGACAGACAGAGAGACTATCGAATTCCCTGCGCGACGTACCTCATCGGTTTCTCGGCGTAGTGGCACACGAGGAAATGCCCGGCCTTTACTCTGCGGCCAACGCGACCCTTTTGACCTCGAGCCGAGAGGCGATGCCCATGACCTGCTTGGAATCATTGGCGTGCGGAACTCCCCTAGTTGCCACTTCCACAGGTCGCCTTCCTGATCTCATTACGCCGGGTCTGAATGGCTTCCTTGCGACATCGGAACCTCTCGAGTTTGCTCGTTGCATCGATGAAGTGGTTCGGAACGGCGCGGCAATGGCCCTCGATTGTCGAAAGAGCGCGCTTAGATTCGGCTGGGACCGAGTCCTGCCAGTCCTCTTGCGCGAATACGAGGAGGCCCTATCATGAGCTTTCGCTCATCGTGGAGTTCATCAGACCTCGACGACATGGAACGGGAAAGCGGACTGCGTTCCTTCGCTTTGGATGGAGCATGGGCGGAAGCCGCGGTCGAGTCGCACTATGCCGAACCCTTGCGGGCCGGGTACGAGGAAGGAGGCATGATTCGCGCCCTCGCGCTGGGATTACGGAGGAGGCGTGCGGGCTTCTCGAAAATCGTCTGCGGGACCAACGGAACTCCAGGAATCATCGCGCGCGACCGGGACGCAGCATCTCATCTCCTAGAGGGTCTACGGCGGCGATGGCGGCCTAGCGTCCTGCAGGTTTTTCTCAGTTCCTCGTTGCAAGTCAAGTCGTTCGAGTGGGAACCCGCCTACAGTTTTAGGATTAATCTGGGTCTTCCCCCGGAGACGATCAAAGGCCGATTCGCGAAATCTACGCGCAAGTCGCTCGCACGTGCGATCCGTAACGGTGTGACTGCGCGACTCGCTTCGTCATCGCAGGACGTCGGTCTCGCATTCGGCTTAATTGAGGAAGTTTCTCGTATCAAGAAGTTCCCTTTGCCTCCGCACTCATACCTCGCCGCGATCCATTCCTCCTTCAAGAAATCGGGTATCAGCGAGCTCGTTGTCGCCAGTCGTGGGAGTCAGGCACTCGCTGTCGTTCATCTCATCGGGGCACGCGGCACCGCGTTCTGGTGGAAGGGAGGAGCTTCGTCTCTGGGGTATCGTCTGAACGCATCGCTCGTCGCGCACTGGAAGGCGATAGAGATTGCCAAGGAACACGGCCTCGAATGGTATGACCTAGGCGGCACGAACCCCTTGGATCCTGCCTACACCCGGATCCACGATTTCAAGTCATCTTTTGGCGGCGATCCGATAACAACAGCGGTCGGAACGTACTCCACCCGCTTGGCCCGAAGCGTCAACCGACTCCGATCCGTCTAACAATTCCGCGCAACGATCGCCCCGAATTTTGCGAACCAAGAAGCTCCCGGGAGGTTTGACTCCCACCGGTCAAGCTTCACAAGGGCCCGTGGCGCTCCGACGTATCGGGTCCAGTAGAAGATTCCGCATCCTCGGATTCGTAGCGGAATCAATCCCGCTCCTTGTACCAAGTCGACCAGTTCACGGGGAGTGAATGTGTGAAAATAGAGGATACCCGGACCATCGAGCTCCTGCGGAGCGCCTCGGACTCGGCGAGATAGCCCATACATTTCGTTGGCTACGATTGCACGTCCACCTGGCTTCAGAACTTGAGCGATGTTTTTCATCGTCTTTGCACGACCCTCCGAGCTTGGTACGTGCTGGAAGAGTTGAACGGAGACGACCCTCGTGGCGATAATGTCAGTCGGTAGTGATTGCGATGCATCTGCAAGCACGGTCGTGACATTGCGCAGTCCTCGTTCTTCAATTCGGCTCTCGAGAATTTCGAGACTTCGTTGTGATCGGTCGACGGCGATGACTCGCGCGCATCGAGTCGCCAACAGAGTCGTAATTCTTCCTGTTCCGCAGCCGACGTCGACCAACACGTCCGATGGACGCAAGTCCAAGTTGTCGAGAAGCACCGCGGTTTCGAGTCGCGCGAACCAGGGGCCGTGAAGGGTCGCATATTCCACATCATATGAATCCGCATGTGAATCGCGCACGGCGAGTTCATAGCGCGACGCATCTTGAGCCGACCAAGGCACGGCATGAGAAACCCAAAGCGTGCGACAAGGTTGATGGCGATTCGGTTCGGCACCGACTGGTTTCGCAGGACCGACTCCAGCGAAGAAAGATATATGAGCCGTGCGCCGCTCTTCGCGCGACCGGAATGGTCGTGCTGCCCATTGTCGTCGTTGTTGATGTCGATCCGGACTGGCGGATTCCGGGGGCTTCGCGGGGGGCTTATCGCGGGAATGTTCGATGGGACGGACTCACTAAGGGCGTCCCAAAGCTTCTCGATATGATGAAAGGCCTCACCGATTCGTCAGGCCGCAGGTTGCGATTT
>QIAN01000363.1 GCA_003225005.1 Acidobacteriota bacterium
GCAGCCCCTGCACAGCGTAGCGCAGCGGAGGCGGCGCCCATCACAGCCCCGACCTTCTGAAGCGGGGGCGCTTTTTCATAATGCATTGACCAGTGGTCACAACTTTTCTGGTTTTTTGTTTTGCAGATTATGGATGGCCTTTGTCAGCTTTCGCAAAGTACGCGGCTTGATCGTGTCTTTTCCCTTCTTGAAGTTTATTATTGCGCACCTGGCAACTCCGGACTGGCGAGAGAGCAGCTTATTGGAAAATTGCTTCGCTTCTGTCCGGATTTGATCTAGATATTTTGGATCGACGACTCTTGCGTATTCGCGGAAAGTTTCATCCGCTGGGTCCAGAGTTCCCGCGTCGGCCAACATGGACAGATCGGGGCCGCCGGCCCAACGCGTGGATGCCTCTTTGCCGATGTAATGAAACTCACCGGCAACGATATGCCTGCGCACAAGCAGCCCGGTTGTTTTACTCGTGCAGGTGCCGCCGTTGGGAGTGCAAAACTTGCTTTCGGCTCTCGATAGGATGTGATTGATTTCGTCTTCCATTGTCCTGAGAGACAACCAACCCGAAGGCTTAGGCAACCTCGATGAATTTCTATCGTAAATGTGGAAGCTCTCACCGCTGACAATGTTCACCATCGTACGCCCGTGCAAATCGTTGAGTTTTTCCGTGTGCGGCATGATGAAGTATCCGGTCCAGAGGGGGTCTCTGACTGTTTCCCGTTTGGGGAACGGGACCGTTACCACCGTGAATGGACGAAGATCATCTTTGAAGGAGCCGAGTCGTGAAAGCACCTGAGGTGTTGTAATTGGAACCGACATGACGGCTGGCTGCTTCAACCACGCTGGCGGCCTATGTGGAAGACCGAGTTCCCGCGAGAGGATGAAATGCCACGCCTCAAAAATCCAGGGTGACAGGTTTTCTTTCCATTTCCGTCCCGTCCTTCGCTGCCAGTCTGCGACTGTGTATGGTGCCTGCAAGAATCCCAGACCATGGCCGGAAGGTTTGCGGACCAGTAGCCTGTTTCCATCCAGATTAAACAGACAGTACAGCTTCGCTGAAATGCCGTAGAAGTTCAGCTGCTGGCGATTGCCATTCGAATCGAAGTTTTCCTTTTCAAGCCTCAGGAACGGAGTTTTGAGCGTCTTACGCCATGGATTAAGGGGTTCGAACCGCTCGCGAATAGTGTCCACCTCAGCGAAAGACAGCGCCCGGATGGCGGCGTTCCCGCTCCCCGCTTGGTAGTTTGCGAGCCTATGTGGGCCGCCCGCGCATGGAACCAAACCGCCATCTTGGGTAGACACGATCATCGCGCTGTCCGTGTCCATCGCTGCGATCTGACCTCCCATGTCTCGCACCATGCGTTCCAACATTGCGCAGAGCAGGTGTGACCCACCAGTCACAAGTGAACCAATGACCGGGCAATAGAATTCCGAAGGCCGCTCCCAAATCTCAGCAGGCGCCGTCAGGTAGTCCGTCTCTCCGGAAAAAACGCGCAAGGGCGTGGAAGATTCCAAAGATCTGACGTCCAGTTGGGAAAATATTCCGAACGCGGCACTGTTCGCCGCCACCTTCAATCCGCCTGCCAGCTCTGGGCTTTTAGCCTTCATCGCAGAGCGCAATTCAACCAACTTCACGGCCAAATCGTCACGAAGAGGATTTACTTCCAGTTGCGAGTACAGTTTCACGGGTACCAATCCGGGCTGCACTCCGCGCGGGACGACCTCTATGGCTTTCAAAATTTTGAGCGGCTTGCCTGTCATGAGGTTAGCGGCGACTACGTCTGCACCCGTTGTCCAAAACGGCTGTTTCGAAGTCAGAAAATTCCATGCCAAGGTTGGGTCGGACTCTGCCCGTAGGCCAAATTTAGCGCGCATTGGGACGACATCTTCATTAGGTTCCACCAGCGCAAAAAATAGAAGTTGTTTCCAGAATGCCGGACGAAAACAATCATCCAAGCTTGCACGCTCCACCATCTCACGTGCTCCGGCGGTGAAGTCGGGAAACTCCAGACTCTCGGCACACAATATTTCTCGGCAGTCTAGCAACTTGCTCACCGACGGGAACTGCGCATGGAAATCGACATACGTTACAGGTACGGGCGTCTGTCGGATCATGCATTCAGCACGTCCGCCCGCAGACGCCTGCGCAGCAATTCCATTGATTCGATCCGGAATCTTGAATTTTTCCTGGGGTGCTCTTATCCCCATTGCGGAAAGATAGGTTTTCGCCAAAGTCGCCGGTGAGTAGCAGCGGTCGGGCGGCAGATCAACTGGATGCCTCTCAAATTCCTGCATGAGGCGATTCAGCAATTCCAATTCGGCAGTCACATCTGTCAGGAGGCGCTCAATGGCTGGCTTGGTTACGCGTGAGTAAGACTTGCGTTGCCTGCTGGCCGGAGCCCCAAAGATGTCACAGGCGGATGGGAATGAGTACAACTCTCCGGTGAGAACCGAGGTTAAGGTCTTCAGGTCGGGAATGTGGACGTTCGAGAACTTTTTGTCTTCTTCTTCTCGCTCCGCATCTCTGTCATGAAATTTGTACTTAATTGGGCGATAGATAGCCTTCGCGGCATCCAGACTCTCAACCGAAATCCCGGGTTCGTAACCGCTGGGGCGCATCTTGCCCGTTTTCTTGTCCGGGAACATTCGGAAATAGAACGAGAACGCCCGCCGTGTTTTCGCGGATTTGTTCCATTTGACCGCAATCCGGCTGATCTGGAATGGAGCATCATAGGCAACGATGAGTGCTCCCGCCTTCAGATACTTTAAGAAAACCTTGCGCCGAAACTCTTCCACGGTTCCGAACTCACACGCGCTGTCCTTTACAAAGCGCGTCAAAGCCCGGAATTCCTCCGGATGACCTTCGCGGTAGAACAGACCAATTCCCTCTGCGACATACTCCGCATCTTTCCATTCAGCGCAGATGTAAGCACCGAAAAGCAGGTCTTTTTTCTCATCGCTCGTGGTCGCGCAGCGGAATATGAGCGCGTCCTTAGGCTGACTTGCGCGACGCTTCGACCGATATTCCTTCTGTGCAGTAACCGGGTTCGTATGCGCACGAAAATAAAGGTCAAGTCTATCGGCCATATGTTGATTAGCGTCGGTTGGCTAACGCCGCGCTCCTTTCAGCATCTCGGCGCAGAATTCCAAGCCCTCACAAAGTTTTTGCATAGCCGATGCAACGGCACGTCCGGTAACTGCGAGCGCGCGGAGGGCCATCTCGACGGATTTGATCGTGTGGGGCTGCTTCTTCATTTCCGCACCCGCAGCGAAACGCTCCTCCGTCAACCAAACGTGGTGAGCCTGGCACACCTCGACAGTCACGTGAGGGATGTGGTTACGTCCGCCGATGTGATCCGCCTGAAAACAGAAGGGACAGACCTTTCTCGACGGACGTACCAATTGCCGAGCGTGGCGAAGAACAGTTTTGGCTGTGCGCCCGATCATTCCCCGTATCCCACACTGGCGTACAAGTTGTCCATTTTCAAAACGTCAGCTTCCGACATTCCAAGAATCGCCGCTGCATCGGCGAAAAGTTCCTGACCTTCAATGCGCACTCCGCGCCACTTGGCCTCGAAGTCGGCAACAGTCAGCTTGCCGCGCAGGAGCTTGTCGCGGTCGTTGTAATAATCGGACAGCTTTGTCGCGTCCCGGGAACTGCGAGTACGGATGCCCACGTCACCAGAAGATTGCGGGAACAGGAGGTCACGCACACGCCTATCAGCTTTGCTCGCGCGCACTGGCTTGCCACGAGTTTCGCCGAGAAGGTCCCGACGTGCATATTTGCGGGCGGTGCGCGAACCAAGGTGGTATTTCCGCAGAAGTTCGGTGTACGAGCCCTCGCCACGACGCAGGTCGGTAATAAGGTTGGTGGTCCGATCGTACGCGGCTTTCTCGCGCGCGGTTAGGCTTGAGTAACGCGGTGCGCGTGGTTTAACAACTCGGTTCGTACTTCTACGTTTCGGCATAGACTTTACGGGGCATCGCCCGCCCTCTGTTATGAGAAGTAGCATTCCGGCTTGCCACCAATTACCCTGTTTACGGAGCGGGATACGGAGAATTGGCATAAAAGCCATGGCAAGAAGCGAAAAAAACCCAAAAACTGGTCAGGAACAGGCGTTTGATTTTTCGCTTGCCACAAAAAAGAAACTTCAGGCTCGAAGGAAAGAATTGGTCCTTGCAGATAGCCAGACCCTTCGCTACGAATTTCAGCGAATGCGGGACAAAATTAATTGGGATGCGCTACACCAAGCGTCTACGGAAGATGAGGTCAACGCCGCGTTTTCGGGCGTCGATCAGTTCAGTCGTGACCGACTCCCTAACGCTGCCGCAATCCTGGCGACAATTCGCGACCCGAAATACCCCAAGCTACGCCCGATTCCCTTCCTTGCGGACAGCTGTGCCCTCGCAGTACGGGCTAACCTGAAGAGCAGTGTTCTGCTATAGTCCGCGTTATTCTCGCGATATTTGCTACAAAGAGAGGAAACGACGCGGTTCAATAGCGAAGCCCATAACAAATTTAGAATACTGGCGCGGTCAAGATGCATTGGGCCAGCGAGTGCCGCTCAAATATCTCCGCCGAATCAACAGAGAACAGGCGAAAGAACAGCGAATACCAGCAACGTACGTAAAAACCGCGTCATTGACATACCTTGACATACGTGAAAGAATAGAACCTGTGAAGAAGAAGCGCACCACAGTCTGGTTGCCAGAGACGACTCTAGCAAAGCTAAGGAAGCTATCTGCCGCCACAGGTGCCCCAATGGCAGAGCTTTTCCGCCGCGCTGTCGAAGCGTATCTGAACCATTCCTAAATTAATGCGGGACGCGCTGATGTTGCGAGCACCAACGCCTCCCTGACCACCACAGGAGGCAATCGCTCCAATGGCAGCTGCAGAAAACGTACGCCAACTCCCGCAATACCACAATTCCAGCGCCGAATTGATTGTGCCGCGCCATGGTGTCGTGACTTTGTTCGGCTACGGCATCCAGATCCGCGTGGACGGTGGTCACCTCGTGTTACACGACGGAGTTGGGCCGGATCGCCGCTACGCCCGCCTTCCGCGCGTGGGCCACGGGCTGAAAAGATTGGTCGTGATTGGTTCAGACGGCATGGTTTCGCTGGCGGCGCTCCGCTGGCTGGCCGATCAGGACGCCAGTTTTGTCATGCTGGAACGCAATGGCAAGGTTCTCGCAGTCACCGGGCCAGTGCGCCCATCCGACGCCAAGCTACGGCGATCTCAATCTCTCTCACATTCCTCCGGAGCGGCACTACGAATCGCGAGGGAACTGATCAGCCAGAAGCTCGCCGCTCAGGAGAACGTTGCGCGTCGCAAGCTGCTTGATTCCGACACTGCTGACGCAATCGCTCGATTCACGACAGAACTGTCAAGTGCTGACAGCATCACAACAATCCGACTCATCGAATCGCAGGCTGCACGCGTGTATTGGTCTGCGTGGAGCACGTTGCCGATCAACTTCCCCAAGAACGACCTGAAGCGAGTGCCCGAGCACTGGCGGAACTTCGGCGCACGCGTGTCGCCGCTGACGGGATCGCCCCGACTGGCGGCAAATCCGCCGAATGCAATTCTCAATTACCTCTATGCTCTGCTTGAAAGCGAATCGCGGCTCGGGGCTGCTTCGCTTGGACTCGATCCGGGCCTTGGCGTGTTGCACGTCGATACGCCAGCTCGCGACAGTCTGGCTTGCGATCTGATGGAACCCATTCGTCCTCAGGTCGATGCTTATTTACTCGACTGGATCACCCGCCAACCCTTGAGACGAGAATGGTTCTTCGAGGAAAGCGACGGAAACTGCCGTCTGATGGGATCGTTCGCGGTACGGTTGTCGGAAACGGCTCAGCTTTGGCGTCGGGCTGTAGCTCCGGTGGCTGAGTGGGTTGCTGGTGCGTTCTGGTCAATGATACGAAGACCAGATGCCCCGATTGCGACCAGGTTGACTCAGAACAACAAACGGGAAGCGAAAGGTGCGCCACCACTGCCATTATCGATCAGAGCGCCGCGCCGAGAGAACCTTTGTCGCGGTTGTGGAAAAACGATCCGGGACGGGCGTGCGAACTGTGCTCTTTGTGCCGTCGATAACGCAACCACAAATATGGTTGCCGCCGCGCTGATTGGGCGGCAAACGGCGCACAGTCCCGAAGCCCGGGCGAAGCAAGCGAATACTCAACGGCGAAATGCGCAACCGCAGCATTCTTGGGAACCGTCGAGCCAGCCATCTTGGCTGACTGAAAAATTCTACTCGGAGAAAGTACAGCCGCTTCTGGCCGCGATGTCAGCTTCCGCTATTGCCCGACAAATTTTGGTGTCGCGCTGGTACGCCGGCCGCATTCGCGAGGGGTACCGCCCGCACCCGAGGCATTGGGCGGCACTGGCGGAGCTGGTTGACGTTGCGCTGGACTTGAAAGTTTAGCGTGGGCTCGGTGTGCGCGGCTCTCAGATGCTCCAAATTCCAGACCCGTTGATGGCAACCTAACTCTACTCAGGACCGTCTTTTTGACCTACTTTCCTTTTGAACTCTGTGGGAGTCGCCGTATGATGGGCGTGCCAATGTCCCAAGGAAATTCGAGAAAGGTCTTTCTTGTGGTTGCCGGAGGAAATGCCGCTGCAGAAAGACATTTCGAGGACACGATCCAGCGCAAAAGGACCCTGCAGGAAGTCCGGAGATTTCTGCCATCCCAAGAGATTGACAATTTGGAAAAGATTTACCACGGCTCGAACTTTATCGTCTGGGGAGCAGTTCCCGGACCAATGAATGAATCCAGGTGGGAGAAGATGACGCCCGGAGACGTGGTGCTTATCTATAACAACGGTCGCATCCGTTTCGCTGGGGAGATTGCCGCTAAGGTGCGGAACAAGGAACTCGCCCGGTATTTTTGGAAGGAGAACGAGACTGGCACCACGTGGGAGCTTATGTACTTCATCGTGAACGAGGAGAGGACGGATGTTCCTATCGGGAAGCTAAACCCCTTGTTCGGTTACCTGCCCAATTACCGCCCGCAAGGATTCTCCATGATCAACGAGGCGGCAGTCTCGACCTTCGCCCAGAATTACGGCGACATCCTCGGCGTGCTGAAGACGCTCGAACGAGGAGAGGAACTCATCCACCTCCCGACGCGAAAGGAAGAGGTGAGTGCCAGCATTGACGAGCGCATCGAACGTGTACCCTCAGAGCATGATGAGATGCAGTGGAGACTGATTCGCCTAGGTCAACTTGCGAAATGCGATGTGTGGGTGCCTCGGAGCGATCAACCTAAACAGTACCAGGGGAACCAGTTCCGCGACTTCGTGTTACGCGAGTTCCACGAAACGTTGGACGTCCCCCGCAGCATTGAGAACATCGACGTAGTCTGGAAATTCGGGCCCTACTCGATAAAGTCGGCGTTCGAGATCGAGCATTCCACTTCCGTCTATTCTGGGATTCTCAGGCTGTCTGACCTCAGAGCGGAAGCGCCGAACTCAAACTATCCCTTGTTCATCGTTGCCTCGGAGGACAGGAGAAGAAAAGTGTTTGAAGAGTTGCGACGCCCAACGTTTTCTGGCCCATGCTTGCGTCTGAATGAGGTGATCAGGTTCTTAGGGTACGAGAAGCTCCGTGAGATTGATGAGTCGTCCAAAATTGCTAAAGACTTTGATGCTAACGTTTTGCTGGCAGCTGGCGAGGGCGTTCCGCTCGCATAGAACCCGACCAACACGACCTAGCTGGTGAGAAACCGCTCCTAATCTCTGTCGTTATATTCTTGAAGAATAAAGGCGTGGGCAAGATGTCTGCCGTTGTCCAAGATCTTCGTCGCGCGATCGTATTGTTTAAGAACGCCCCGGCATTTGCTTGCGTTGGAATAGTCACGTTGGCTTTGGGCATTGGAGTCAACACGGCCATTTTTAGTCTGGTTGAGGCCATCTTATGGCAGCCCTTGCAGGCGCACAACCCGAATCGGCTTGTGACGCTGTACACAAGCGGGTCTCATGGAATTGGCTATAGCCCTACTTCGTATCCCGACTACGAATATTATCGGGACCATGCCAACGTGCTCTCTGGTCTCGCGGCCTATGCCCGGATCCGGATGACTTGGAGCGATACGGATCAGCCCGAGTTCAGTTGGGCTGAACTTGTTTCTACCAATTATTTTGATGTGCTTGGGATTCAGCCGGTCATCGGGCGATCTTTCCTGGCGGAAGATGACACACGGTCGGTTATCGTCGTAAGCCACCATTTTTGGCGAGCACATCTCGGATCCAACTCCCACCTGATCGGCACAACCTTGCTCCTGAATGGGCGCAGCTTCACAATCGTCGGAATTGCGCCAAGAAATTTCGAGGGCATCGTCCTGGATTGGGGATCTCCTCCGGAGTTCTGGATTCCCATCGGAATGCATCGCGAAGTCTTACGTGCAGGCGGTCACGGAGATTTCCGTCGCGACCACCACGCACGGTGGCTCTTACTTACGGGACGACTGCGGGACGGTGCAACGCTCTCCGAGTGCAGAGCAGAGGAGAACGTACTTGCGAAGCAATTGGGCAATTCGTTTCCAGAGCCAGAAAGTGAAGGGGGGCGTACGGTGATAGCACTTCCGCTAAAGGAGGCCCGATTCTGGCCCACTTGGCGCAGTTCCATCGTTATGGTCTTATCCCTCTTGGCAGGGGCCGCCGCTCTGGTGCTATTCATCGCTTGTTTTAATATTGCTATCTTGCTGCTGGTCGGGGCTTCCGTGCGGCGAAAAGAATTTGCAACCCGATTGGCGCTCGGCGCCAGCCGAGCCAGATTGATACGACAATTGCTCACAGAGAACCTTGTATTCACTGGCGCAGGAACGGTACTTGGGTTGTTGGTCGCTTATTGGATGATGGGTATCCTCCCCCGATTCCAGTTGCCGTTTGCAATTCCTCTTACTTTTAATCTGCGAATTGACACTGATGTTCTTCTCTTTGCTACTGTTCTGGCATTTGTGTCGGTTCTGCTATCCGGCCTACTGTCTGCTCTTCACGCAACGAAGTCGGATCTTAGTTCATCCCTGAAGGAAGGAGCTATAGAGAGAATTGCTGGGGGTCGTCGGATGGACACCAGAAGGGTTTTAATCGTGTGTGAGATCGCCTTAACGACGGTGTCGCTCGTCAGCGCTGGACTATTGTTCCGCAGCTTGCGTCGGATCGAAAGCGCGAGCCTCGGCTTTAATCCGCAGAACACTTTGGTCCTCGGCATTGATGTATCGAGCGTGGGTTATTCCGAAAAAGACGGCCTAGTTTTTTACAAGAAGGTTCTCGACAGAGTTTCTGGCCTGCCTGGAGTGCAAGCTGCTTCCCTTAGTCAACATCGTCCGTTGGGATTGAGCAGGAGTAATGCTAGAATTTTCAGGGAGGGACAAGATGACGCATCTCTAGATGCAGGTATTGATGTTGAAACCAACGTTGTCTCTCCTGGTTATTTCGGAACGCTAGGCATTCCTATCCTTCAGGGACGTGACTTCAGCGCCGAGGATGATCGGGCGAAGCCCAAAGTCGTCATAGTCAACAAGACCATGGCTACGACGCTTTGGCCTCAGCATATCGCGAAATCGTAGGGGTAATCGAAGACGTTAAGTATCATGCAATCTGGGATGAGCCGGAGCCGTACTTGTACACTCCGTTATCCCAAGACTACATTGCAATGCTGAGTCTGTACGTCCATCTACCCGTGGACCAGAATGTCGGAATGGCTGGCGTCCGAAACGAGATTAGGTCGCTGGACAAGCGGGTTCCTCTATTCGATGCTCAGACGCTCCAAGACCAAGTGGTCACGTCTGTTTCTCAACGTAGCACAATTGTCGTCTTGACTTCATTTTTTGGTCTCCTCGCTCTCATGTTGGCGTCCGTTGGCCTATACGGTGTCATCGCATATTCGGTGAACCAACGAAAACACGAGATTGCCATTCGTTTGGCGGTCGGGGCGGACCGGGCAGACATCTTGTGGCTGACGATTTCGGATGGACTTTCGGTAACGATGATGGGCCTGACGATAGGTCTTGTCGCAGCTCTTGGCATCACTAGGATGCTGGGTGTATTACTGTACGGTATGCGCCCGACTGACGCGAGCACTTACATTGGCGTCTCACTTTTGCTCGGCTGTCTAACATCGATCGCGACCTATATACCAGCTATACGCGCGACCAGGATTGACCCCGCGTCAGCTCTGAAGTGCGAATGAGACCTTCGGAGCATCCTGGAAGAGAGTCTAGTTCTGCAAGACCGACTGAATTGTGTGATTACAAGCGCTAGAAAGAATCGGCCGCAAAACCGAGAACACGAAACCCAATCAGCTGTCCGGAATGTCGAGCGATTGAGTGGGGGTAGAGTATGAGGGCGCGGTGCGAGCGGGTTCGCAAGGGGTTTTAAGTGTAGACGCCTGTTTACAGCAGCAATCCTGTAAGTTACCTTTGGAGTATCTACATAGACCCTTCGCGTCTTCGGCTTGATGGGGCGGTCAGGAATAGGTGAACATAGCCGCATATATCGCCACGCTGGCTCTGGTGGCCCACGCCGCCTTAGGACAAAGCACGACTTCCGGGGACGAACCTTCCAAACCTACGATCAGATCCGTTTCAACATTGGTGATCGTCCCGACATTGGTTCGATCCGCCGCAGGGGATTTTGTTACAAACCTCGATGCGAGTCATTTTCGACTCTCGGATAACGGGATTGAGCAGAAAGTGTTTGTGGAACAAGCGCAGAATCAACCACTCGCCGTTGTGGTTCTCATGCAAAACGGCGGGGCGGCCTCCAGCCAGCTACAGAATTATGGCAAACTCGACGCTATGCTCGAAGCCGTGCTGGGTAGTTCAACCCGCACGGTCGCTCTAGTGACGTTCGACAGTCGCCCAAAAGAGATCTGGGGCTTCCCCCCCCAGAGTCGATGGCCTCTATTACAGCTTGACGCATCAAGAAGGTGGCGATCATGGCGCAGCAATTTTAGATGCAGTGAAGTGCGCGATGGAACTCCTCCAACTGCAACCGGCGAGCTTTCGCCGCATCATCCTGATACTCAGCCAGTCGCAGGACGACGGAAGCACCACCAACGCGGAAGACGTTGTGCGGAGTCTGGCTGAGAGCGGTACCACCATCTACAGTCTTACGTTCTCTCCCGAAAAGGCACGATTGAAGGACCATTCCACCAGACCGGTTCGCCGAGACCCGACTTCTCTGCGGTCCCTTGATAACGCCATTTTGAGTGACATGCCTCGTCCTTCAATACCTCTTGGGATCGTGAAGGCGATGCGCGAGGATACGACTGCTGAGGTCGCGGCACTATCTGGTGGAGAACAATTGCGGTTCCAGGATGAACAAGAGCTAGAACGTAACTTTTCGATCTTGGCGCGTGACATTCAAAACGGCTTCACACTGAACTTTTACGCCAGCTCTCATGAGGCGGGTTTCCACACCATCATGGTTCAGGTCGTCCCGCAACACCTTCGTCTAGAAGTTAAGGTGCGGGCGAGCTATTGGCTTGATGGAACAACTGAGAAGTGAGGACCTTGGTAGATCCCAGCGCCGCCCTCTACAGCGATTCCCGCCCCAGCCCCCGCGCCCCCGCGCCCTCCACCTGCACGCTGCACTCCACACCCGCACTCCTGCGCCACATAGACGCGCATCGATCTTAATCCCTAGCTAGTCGGTTGAGGCGTTCGAGTTGCTGTGATTCATCATTTGGCGTGATGCGGACACACACCCTAATTCATTTAGCACGCGAATCGGCGTCAATGGGTTAGCCAAGTCTCTGTGGCTGAGTAGAGATGATTTGATCTGAGTCCCAGCTCCAACATGATTATCAGATGGGGGGGGTGTCTCCGGGACCATGTCTTTCCCTTCTCCCGTCAAACGAGAGAGGGGATAGGAGGTAGGAGAAAAAAAGTCCGTCCTCCATAGTAACTAAGTAGTAATATCGAGGCATCCGGGATGAAAGTGATGAGCAAATTCACATTCGCCACCAGACAATCTCCCTCATGATTTTCAACCCAATCGTTTATATGTGGAAGTAAAAGAGTCTATGTGTGGGTTTTAGAGCCTGTGTTTTCAATCACTTGCACGGGATGTTATTTTTGGCAAGAACGCCAGGGGAAAAAAATGTGCGGGGAATCGAGATTGCGCAAACTCCCAATACCTGGTGCGATAGGAATTCCGATTTAGATCTGGCAAATTCCGTGCAAATTTAAATCGAAAGTAAGAAAACATTGGCGCGGATCTCTTGCGCGATCCACTCGCTCGCCTTTTCTGAATGAGACGCCTGGTAATTCCCAAAACTTATATTCCCTGATTTCCGCGCGGGGGGGCGCGCGGGGCGGCGGGAGCGCGGGGCGCGCGGGGGTGGGTGAGAGGGGCGCTCGCAAGGGGTTTTAAGTGTAATCGCCTGATTTCATCATTTGAGGGTTAGCCCCGGGGGTAGAATGCTCGTCTCCTCGACTGGCAAAGCGGAAAGGATGATAGGCATGGAATCAGAGATCAAGATCGGCCAGCAATTTGAGTTCGCGATACATGCAGATAAAGGGTTTAGGCAGAAAGCAGTCGTAACCCGAGTTTTATCCAATCGGGAAGAAGGAATCGGTCCGGAGGCGGACTATTACATCGCCGTTTGGATTGAAGCGAGAACACTCTCGGAACAGCCAAAGGCGCTAGTCTTCGTGCTTGCAAACGACGGAAACGTTTATTTGGATGGCGAGGGGGTTGACATAATCGTGGACCTTGCCGCGTAGCTGTTGCGGGTAGTGCGTGAACAAAACTGTCGTTAAATCTTAGGACCCTATCGACAAGTGCGCCGGCGCCGAGCACCCGCGTGAACACGAATGTCTCCCGCCGGGGCACTTGCGATAGGGGGATTTGGACGAAGCCGCTGGCGTTTGCGGCGGACGCGGAGGGCTATATAAATATTATGGTATGGGGATTGAATGGCCGTTTCGCCATCTCATCGCCCTCAGGCCACGCGAACTGCCAATTCTGTTGAAACGTGAGTTCATGCACAGACGCATATTATCACCTGCAGTCGAGCTCTTGCATCATCCCACACAAACTGCCGCCCCCGAACACGCGATAGCGTCCGCCGCGCCAGCGGCTTCGTCCAAATCGCGATAGCACTCAGTGACCCATCGAGCGGGGTTTTGAGCGTATGGTCTGTTTACGACATCAGTTATCCTGGAGTCCACCAAAACAGAAGCGCGATTCGCTATAGAAGCACTGGTTTCTCGCAAAGCCCGCTCTTACCCATTGCTTCGATCATCTCAGTGAACTAGTATTCCGATGGCAGCGGAACGAGGGAGAGGAGTGGGGGCGCACACGGATGTCGGGCAGGCGCGAGCGTACTCCGGTGCTACAATCCAGTCCAATCTCGATCCTCTCTAGAAGGGGTTACCCATGAGCAGGAAGCGGCAAAAGCTGCAAGGTACCGTCCAGAAGATCATTAAGCCTGCCGTTCCGAGCGAGCCCGAGAAGGCACAGATCGACATTGAGGGTGGCGACGACCTGTATAGAGAGATTCGCATTGAAAACGTAGTG
>QIAN01000364.1 GCA_003225005.1 Acidobacteriota bacterium
TTGCCCCAGCCGTTTCCATATCCCCGGACCGACGCACCATTAGTCTCCAAAAGAAGCACGGCGGCGCCTTTGAATCGCCAGAAAATGAACTTTGTGTGTCCGTAAGCTAAACAAAATGCAAGCTTTAGCAGCCCGCCTCCACTCCTCGACAACTTTGGCCGATTCGATCACGAAATTTCTGATTTCAGCTTCGGATATTCCTGAAAAAAAGATTGCTGGCCTTGCATCGGACATCATGCTTTTTGAGTCGAAGCCCGGAAGTGCCGCGAGGGCCGACCGATATTTGGCCACCACGTCGGCCGCGACGCCCCGCCTCGGTAACGTAGACATCAGAGCTTGAACACGGTTTCGGAAAGCCCAGAAGATGGGCTGTAGCTGACCACGAACATCGGCTTGGAAAGTGGGTCCGGCAGTTCGTGGCTGTACCGTGTGCCCGAGCTTGCTCCACTGTTCTATTAGCACCGAGAGGAGACGACGTGAATGGTCGTCCGGCGCGCCCGCGATCACATCGTCGATCGTTAACGAAGTCGGTGATCCTCCACCGCCCGCTCCAATTGCTTGACCGTGTCGTTGGGGAACGAAAATTTCGGTTTCGCCTTGCTGATAAATTTTGACTTCGAGCGCCTCTAGCAGGAGGCCGCTTCTAAAATTGGAGATGTAGGCAATTATCTTCTCCAGCTCTGGATTGATATCATCGACAGCGATTAGTAGCTTGAATCGGCCTTGTTCCAAGTTCCCAGTAATACTAGCGATAATCTCCTCGATCGAAATCGATTCAGATTTCTCCAAGAACAAGTCAGCGATACTTTTACCTGCGCGGCTCTTGAACAGCTCATCAAATTCCTCATAAGACATCCCCCACAAGAAGGCAGCATATCCGAGTACCTGTCCAATGACTTCCCTGCGGATTTCTCGATTCTTGGCCAGTTTTGTTTCGATGATCAACACGTTGCCTGAAGCGTCCACTCCTACCAAGTCCGTGAATCCAGATCCTCGTAAAGCTGCTTCACGAATGAAAACTGCGGGAAGTTCCTCTTCGTGAGTCATTATTAAATCAGGAGATTCGTGCAACACACGTTGCAGATCACTTTCGTCTTTGAACTCTAGCCTCTTGGCTGGCAACCATTTTTGGCCTTTTGTGCGAACAAGTATTGCCATGCTGGGAACCCTCGGCCTGCAATCTTACGTCTTCGTTGTGAATAAATGACATTGCTGGCTGAACACCAAGGTGCTCACGCAGTAGCTACTGGTCCGAAAGGATCTGTTTCCAGATCTTCTGAAGGCATCGCCGGTACGCAAAGGTTCATTGAAAAAGTTGCAAATACGCAGATGGGGAACGCCTTAGGTCTTGAGTTAGCCCGGTTCCGGAAACGAATGCGATTTCAGGATGCGCGAACGATGGGGCTTTTGGCTAAAGCGATTGCCAATAGCTGATAGTGAAAGCTTACCGACTGTTTTGGTTGCGGCTATGCCGCGCTATGTCGGGCACGTGTTAGATTGACCAGCGTTCTCCTTGATCCGCAGCCTTCCCTCCTCACTCTCCGCCGACGAGGTGTGGAACCATGGTCTGCCTTTTGCGTTAGTTATCAGGGCTTCTCTCACGCAACCGCAGTATGAGAGCTTCAGTAGCTGAACACCCCGTGAGAAGTGTCCAGCGTACATCGGCTATCGACAGGGGCTTCCGATACAGCCATGCGTCTGCTGCGTATCGCTTTCCACCACTGAAAGAGCGGCTTCAGCTGGGATTCATAGGGCTTTCGGCTGTTGTCATCCGGGAATTCCATATTCTGGAATCCCTTTTCGCGTTTTACACTGATCGTGAAGAAGTGAGCGTTCTGAAGAGCGAGCGGCACATAACCAGGCGGTACATTAAGCTTGCGGAACCCGTCGCTTTCGAGAATCCCATCCAGGGCGTTCCAATCAGCCGCCGAAAGGTCTCCCTCGTATATTCTCCGTTCCTGATCTTTACCCCCGCTGCGGCTTGCTTTTTCAGCGTGAAAGCGACGATCGGTAAACACCAACATGCAATAGCGCTCAGAGGACATACTCCCTGGCTGCACTTCAGAGAGCATGAGCCGTACTGGAGATTCCTCTTTTGCCCCCGTTACCTGACTGTTGCCGGGAAGGGCAGCTCCCAGCAAAACACAAACCATTAGCCTCCACTTGGTCATGGGTGACTCCTAATGATCGCGTTCCCTAAAGAAGCATAGCCGTGCAGTATTGCGGTTTCGATTCCCTGAGAGATGACTTGCTCTTCTTTTCTACTCCCTCGAACCATTTTACAAGCGGGTTCAATGCTTTCCTGTAAGGCGTAGCGTTATCCAGGTACGTATCCATTCCCGTGGAGGGCGCGGTTGCGATCGCGGAGGTTCCTGTGGCTTGAGTCTTGAAACGTTCCTTGATCGTAAGGAAGTGCTGCATTCCAGCCTCGCGATTGATCTGGACCTCCATAGTCTCCGCTTCTCGCAGGGCCTGGGCGCCAGCAGGAGGTTCCGGTGCCTTGAGACCTGTTATCTTCTTGATCTCCTCACTGTCCAGAATCGACTTTAGTTGTTGCAGATCATCTGCTCCCAAAGTCCCGTCTGCCGTTTTCACTTTTGGCTGGCCGACCGCCTTCTCCTCCCGCTTTTCAAGAACATACCTGCCATCGTTATAGACCAGGAGACAGGAAGCAGAGTTCGGATAACTCGAAGTACCCATTTCTGACGGGTTGGAGCCCAGTGAGTATATGTTCCCACCCTGCCCTCGCATGCCGCCGGTCGCATCAATTTCCGCAGCGGTCTTTGAACGCTGCAGGCGGAGCAATGTTGGCTGCGCTTGGCCAGCTGAGACCTGTAGCAGTAGCAACGGCATTCCTACTGCAAGTGGCATCAGAGGTTTACGCCAGATAGACCAAGGAGACATTCTTGTTACCTCCAAACGATGCAATGTTACAACAACTGTGATTAACAGACGATTTTATTTGTTCGTTCGGAAACATGAGGTTGCTGGGTGACCCACTCAAGCCCTCCTTTGGCTTGAGTGGGGGTGTGAGGGAAAGCCAGCCCAAAGGCTTAGGTAAGGTGGATTACCAGCCTGGATGATAGTGGTCCGGCGAATCAATATCAGGCGTACTATTCGCTTTATCAAGATCCGGACCAGTGGGTGCCGCTCAATTATCCGGACGCGAGCTTAATCGTTCGCACGCCGCTCGACGCTACGACGCTAATCCCCGCAATTAACCAAGCAGGAACAGCATGACGACATAACGACAGGTGCGCAAGAATCTCCGCGGGAATACCTCACAGCACTTACGGCAGCGCGGATGCAGGCGCGATGCCGTTCGCTTTTGGAACCACTTTACTTCGGTAACCTCCGCATGGACCTGTCGTAATCTTTTCGGCTGGCCGCACTGATGAAAATATTTAAGGCCTATTTAGGTACGAGTTGGCATAGCACCGCTGTGTCCAAAGAGCGACATGCTAGCAGTGGGCTGGGAGACGGGGGATGGGGAGTAAGACTCAAAGTGCCGCGGCGGAGGGTGTGACCGGCTCGTCCTTCCTCGTTCGAGCGCAGTCATGACGGAAGGCCACCCCTCCACCATGATCGATGTGCTTACCCGGATTTGGCAGCGTGTGCTGCAACGGTCGTCCATCGGCCTCCAAGATAACTTCTTTGATCTCGGTGGAGATTCTTCGTTAGCTCTCGAATTATTTACCGAAATTGCGCACGTGTGCGGCCTAAACCTGCCACTCGTGATGATCTACCAAGCGCCTACAATCGCGGCTCTGGCTGCCTTGTTGGAGCAGCCCGGCACACCGCGGTTCTCGCCACTGGTGCTACTGAAGGCCGGCACCGAGAAGCCTCCGGTTTTCATTACACATGGATTGGCTGGCACCGCGCACTTCTCCGAACTCGCCAGGCAAATTCAAACAGGGCATCCGATCTACGGTGTTCATGCGAAGGGCTCGGACGGGCTCGAGGAGCCCCTCGAGCGCATTGAAGATATGGCGCGCTACAGTGTCGAGGCGATTAAGGAGTTACAACCCGACGGCCCTTATGCCCTTATCGGTTACTCATTCGGTGGTCTGCTCGCGCTGGAAATGGCGCAACGCCTTTCCGCAGAGGGAAAGAATGTCGCGCTTTTGGCTCTTTTGGACGCGTACCCGCATCCCCGCTATCTGTCAACAGGCCAGCGCCTAAGGCTCATGCTAAAACGGGCAAGAAGCCATATCTCCCCGATGAAGCAGGTGCCATCCGGTAGCGCATTTTCATACGTCGTTCGTGGCCTTCGACGTCGCTGGCACATTTCAGGAGTTCACTTCCTCCTCACACTCTATCCAGAAACATCTCGCCTCCCATTGACCCAGACAACTTTGCGCTTTAGCGACATAGCTTATCTGGCATTGGGACGGTATCGTTTATCGAGGCAAGATAAGATTCGTGAGAGCCGAAGTCAGCTCTTTCGTGCCTAGTGATCCAACCACAGTTTGGGGGAAGCTCGCGGCTGAATTTGAGGTCGATACCGTGCCTGGCGACCATCTGGCGATGGTCAAAACGGACTTCAAGCATCTGGCTTCCGTGCTCTCGCGCTATCTGGAAGAAGCACTCGCGCGTCCGAACAGTTGAAGCCCTTACGATGCTCGGCTAATGCGGCGCTATCCCGTAATCCGTCATCAATCGCGTGGCTAACGACGACGAAAATGGAGTTTAGACCGGAAGATAAAGCCGAAATTGCCCGCCGGCCGCGACGAACGGCTGGTGAAGACAGGCGGGCGACTGGTGAAGGTGATACAGCTTGCTTTGTGGAGCGTCGCAAGCAAGACTAAATATCGCGCAGGCTCTCGCGATAGGTGAGTTGCGTCTGCAGGCAAACTATAGGATACGCAGCGATCCCCAGCGGGGTGGTCGACAACGGCTTCGTGCTGACACGCCTCGAAGGATGTCATCGTTCCTGGCCGCGCGCGTTTGCCCAGACTGTCATGAAATTGTAATGGTTGTACGATCAGAACGAATCATTTCCAAGCAGAACGGATCAAATCGACTGATTTGTAACCCGTTGAGGAATATAGTAAGGTAGAGAATTTTCATAACGGTTCAGAACCCGCTGTAGAACTCATAATCCGTAGGTCGTTGGTTCGAGTCCAACCGCCGCCACCAGATTCAACCATCAGTAAACAGGATGTTTACTGGATTGCTGCAGGCTTGGCGCCTGCCGCTTCTGTTGCCAATTCGTTGCCACTTGCGAAATCTTCGCGTTGTTCTGTTTCGGTTGCTGGCTCGTTGCCAATCACGAGCCGTTCTAGCTTCGCCATCGCTGCGCGGATGTCATCCGCTGCGCTCTTGATGTAGTGCGTATTGGTCGTGGACACGTTTGCAGGGCGAAGGATGGCCTGAATTGTTTTTTCCGGTACACCTAGGCGGTACAAGTTTGTCCCCAGTCCCCGCCGTGCAGCTTGCCAACCGTGCCACTCGGGGAGAATCTTGTCTCGCTCAAATTTGTGATCTGGTGCGGTGTCCTTGCCTTCGCCGAGCGGTTTTCGGCATTCTTCTTTCGGCTTTCCGCACACAGCGCAGCGGTTAAGTGCAGGTAAGATGGCGCGGTTTAGCAGGTTCCCCCAAGTCCATCGGGGAGCCGCTTAGGTTGGGGAACAAGACCCCCGAAGAACGTCGCACTGGCATCAATGTTGAACTGCTGCCGTGGTCTGCCTTCGGTGCGGTCCGCAATTTCCCGAATCGCCCGCACGTCGCCGCGCAATGCGTGCTTAATCCGGACAGCCGCAATCTGTTCCGCGAAGGTTCTGCCATCGGAATCATCCGATGCAAGTTGTGCCTTGAGGGCTTCTGTGAGCACGTCCCGTCGCGGTCTGCCGCCGGGATTGCCACTTGTGCCCTTCGCCCAGGGCCTGAGGTTCTCGATCCGGCCTTCTCCCACTGTTTCTCCACTGTTCTGAGAGGGAGTATAACCCGAGGCACCCTGCCCGACGTTGGTTAAGAAGTGGTGTCGTAGGTGGGTATTTCGAGGGAACTTGCGGTCTTTGCGGGGTTAAACAGTGAAGGCTGTGCACCCTTATCTTGAGATTTAACCTGTAGGTACCGCGCCGCGACTGGATAACCAACGCGCCAGCACGGTCAAAGCAGAATACGCAACTTTTTGCATACGGCGCAAGCTGTCAACTCTGTGCGCATACATCGCGCCCCAGGCAAGCGCACTACTTACAGCAAGATAAGAGTTGGTTTGTAGATAGCCGCGTTGGAGGAGAACCGTGCTCGACGTGCCCATTGATGACCAGGCTCTTACAATTCTCTTACAATTCTCTTACAAAAGTTTGACAACTCTCTTAAGCATCTGTGGTAGTTTAGCGTTTTTTGCGGGAGGAACAACCATGCGCAACAGTGTGAGTAAGACGTGCATCAAGATTGCAGCCGCCGCGATCGTCACCCTCAGCCTGCTGTTGGGGAACTCGGCATTCGCGCAACATTACCAGCGGACAAATCTCACGGTCGATAGAACCTCAATCTCATTCAAGGCAACCCTCGATCCCAATCTGGTGAACGCATGGGGACTCTCTCGTGCGACGGGTTCGCCCTTCTGGATTTCGGACAACGGTACGGGCCTTTCCACGCTCTACGACAGCACTGGTTCAATTGTTCCGCTGGTTGTGACGATCCCGACAGCGAATGGCGGCACTCCGCCTTCTGCTCCCACCGGCACCGTCTTCAACTTCACCACAGGCTTTAACGTCGTCCAGGGAGTCCCAGCCGTCTTCATCTTCGTCACCGAGAATGGTACGATTGCGGCCTGGAATCCCACGGTTAACCTGAATAAAGCAGTGAAAAAGGTTGATCATTCCGCGTCGGGGGCCATCTTCAAAGGTTGCGCCATCGCGATAACGGCTGCCGGCCCGCGACTCTACGTGAACAACTTCTCAAGGGGGAGAGTGGAGGTCTATGACAGCACTTTCACCCTCGTCCCGAGCACAGGTTTCGTAGACGCACAACTTCCGCCTGACTATGCTCCGTTCGGAATCCAAAATGTCGGCGGCAATATCGTTGTGACCTTTGCGCACCGCCTCCCCGGTTCTACGGATGAGGACCACGGACCTGGCATTGGATACGTGGACATTTTTGACGACCAGGGAGCACTGCTCCTCCGTCTGGAACACGGTCCATTCATGAACGCTCCCTGGGGCATCGCCCTGGCGCCAAGTGACTTTGGCCCGTTCAGCCATCGCTTGCTGATTGGCAATTTCGGCGACGGAAGGATCCACGCTTTCAATGCCGTGAGCGGCAAGCGCGTCGGCATGTTGCTCAATAAGAGCGGCAATCCGATCGTCATCCAAGGCCTCTGGGCTCTTGGCTTCGGTTCCGATGCCGGCAAGTCCGGGTTGGCCACCGAACTCTTTTTCACTGCCGGCCCCAACGATGAAAGCGACGGACTCTTCGGCAAGCTGACCGCAACAGCCAGCGAGCAGCGAGGCAACTCGGAATAGTCACTCAGCGCGACGCAAAAGCCCGGCGAATGGTGTACTCCGTTCGCCGAGCAACGCTTTCGTAGAGCAGCTCGGCGCGGCGGCGCACCCCGGCTTGCGGAATTTTGTTCAACCATTCTTCCCGATAGCCGCGGGGCATAGACCTGGGTACCCGCACAGGGAATGACCCGTCACAGCTTCCAGGACGACGATCACAATCGCTTCCTTGTGCACGTCCATGCCGATACCGAGCGCTGTGGATTGAAAAAGACGTACTCGGATATTCCATTTGTGGCAGCGTGCCACTTTTGGAGTTCGGACGCTACAAACTCTGTCATCGGCAGAGCCGCAGCCCAGCTGCCGTCTTGGATTTGCGCGACTGTAATTACTGCTTCTTCAAAGTCAACGTCTGTCCACTTGATTCTAAGAGCTTCGATTCCAACCCGCATTCCCGTATAAAGCAGCACGGTCACAATCAATCGCACTCTGATGTCACAACACATCAGGATTCTCTGTTCTTCGGCGAAGGATAGTACCCGAGGAGCCTTGCGGTTTTTCTCTTCGTCGAATAGCCTCACGCCCGTCACGTGGACTATGAGTCAGTGGCCTACGCTCTACCGCAAAATTAAATGCAGCTCGGTATACCCTATGTCTCTGTTGACGCCAGCCGGGCTGACGCCTTCTTTTATTCGGAATTCCTTGAAGGGGTCAAATGTGAAAGCGTCAACATCAGTAATCCGGCACATTCCGCACAGCGCTCAAGCTCGCGATTCTTAGCGCAGGGAAATGATCCGCATCGCGCGACTCCAAAGGCGCAGCACTCGCGCACGTCTCTCTGCGATCCCGGACAAAATCTTCCGATATCTGACTCGTCTCCTAAAGCTTCGAAGGGACGCTTCCGGGGAGGCCATCTCTTGAAATCTCCGCAGCGACTCGGCCGCAGCAATCTCAACCAGTTCACTGTCGAGCTCGTTAAGATTCACGACCTTCCTATACAGATGGTCTCCGCAGGTAGCCGCGAATCGTTGCAAACGTGTACGCAGGTCACTTGCACGCCCTTGGCTGACATTCTTGGGAACATAGCTGAGATCGCAATGCGGAAACACCCGACTGAGAGACTGCTCCGCCCCCAGAGCACACAGATCGAACCTCTCGACTACGCCGATCACCGCAACCGCCTTGAGGAAAAGCGCTGCCCTGTCCATATCCTGTCTGCTGGGAATCGCTGCTCCACCTTTTGCGATCAGATTTAGCTGCGGGTTAGTGATAAGGTGGGGCCGAGTTTCGATGAGGAGCTCAAGAAACGCTGGAAGGCTAAGCCGCTTTGCTTCGCAGGTCAAGGGATTCTCGCTGATCCTTTCCCTGCGAAAGAAGTCATACATCGAGCGAATCCTGTCCACCGGGTTACGTAGAATAACCACCTCGTGGAATTGAATCCCTTCCACGTGCGGCGCAAGAGGGTTCAAGTGATGGCTGGATATTGCAACCAGATGTGGATTCTCTTGAACGAAGCGGACGAGTTCTTGCGGGTGTAACCTTCGGTTATAGTGCTCGGAATCAAAATTGGCGAAATTCTTCCCGAAATTATGTTCCAGCGCGGCGGCAAAAGTGCTGCCGGCATTCTTGAAGAAGTGATAATGAAGGATAATATGACGCATCTTGCCAATCAGTGCCTATGCAAGTCATAAGCAATCGGTACGGACGGCAGCCGCCCGAACCCTCGAGCCTGGCGGGTTACAGATCGCCAAGTTATGTGACGGATTTATGTAGATTGTGGAGTGGACGAACTAACAACGAATCGTACGCAGCAGTTCTTGAGAATAAGGGGAGTAGGTCAATTCCGCGAGAGGGACCGAAGGAGTGTTGCTCACTTGAGCCTTGCGTGTGTGCGCAAATATTCTCGGCACGAACGCTTTCAACGACGAGACGCATCTCGAACAAGCGGCCTGCTCCTGAACCACCATGTCGTTCGTCGGAGTGTTCGCTTCATCGAAGTTTGTTTCAGGAAGATCGACTGCCGGCAGAGCCGACATTACTAGCAACACAGTGATCGCGACGAGAGAAGCCGCCTTGAGTCGAGTCCGCACTTGGCAAACCTCGATTTCCGGCACTCTACTCTCGACGCCTTATGAAGTCAACCAAGCTGGTGACGTGGGTGACGTGGTGACGTGGGTGACGTGGCGTGGGTGACGTAACATTGATTGTGTAAAAAGCAAGAGGGTGTAAGTTGGCTTTGGCAGAAGCGGATTGCGAAAAACCGCAGAAAGAAAGTGTTACTAGAAACGAAAGGGACAGCGTGGCCATGACGCGTGCCATAGGCTTCTTCTGACGAAATGAACAGATCAGGCCCCTCGGCTTGCACCGAGTACTCGTGCGAATCGCTTATATGCACTGGGTGCACCGTCAGCGCTGACTGACGCATTCCATTCACACTTCAGAGGAAGCAGCGAGATCACAGGCGGAACTGAGAAATCCGTCGCACCCAGCGGATCCCGCTCGCCAATTGTGGAGGACATTACCCGCAAAATATAGTTGTGTCAATGAAAAATGAAAAATTAAAAGAGAGTCTCACGTCTATTTCGGGGAACACGTTTTTTGGCCAGTGACACAGTGTGCGACACGATCAAGGAAAAGATGGTCTTGCTATTGTCAATACGAAGCGTTTCTGCAGCTCTTTGTGGTTGTGTGCTCGCGGCGCACGTAATTGTGCTGCACGACAATGAAGCGATTTGCATCGTGCTCATCTCTGCCGAACTGGATGTCTCCCCACTGCACGGCGACCAGCTCGCCGCGGCGAAGACCCGCACGTAATGCCATCAGGAAGAGCGGGGAATACTCTGGGCGGATTTCCTTGGCCTCCTGGAGAAATTGCTCTGCCCCGGCCGGCGTCAGAGAAATCCCTTTGACCTCTGCGGTCTTCGCGGTCCGCGTGAAGCGGCCGAGGCGGGCCGCAGGGTTCGCTTCGGCGATCCCTGCTTCGATGGCCTCGTTGAATATCCCGCGGACCTCCTTCGCCGGTCTAGTAAAAAAGGTGGGCCCAAAGCGGCCTGAGCCCGAAACTCAAGAGTTCGGGATGCTAGTGACATTCTTCTCTCCTCACGTATCACTCTATTCTTAGTCAGTAGCGTTCGTTGCGATCCGCCTGCCAACCCCATTTTTTCTAAGCTGCGTCGTCAGGTCTCGGATCTCTCATGAGACCTGGGTCGCGGATTTTGCATGGTGTTGAGAGGCAAAAGGCACGCTGGGTGAGCGCGCCTTTTGCTTGTTTGCCATGGCTATGCCGCTTCGGCGGCGGCGTCCTCATCCTGGAGCATGGAGCGGATCTGCTCGCGCAGTTCAGGCGTCTCTTGGTGGCCATGCACTGTCTTCGCATGCAGGACAGCGAGGTCCAGAACGTCGTCTTCTGTGCCTGAAATGACGATTGAGCAGGATCTCTCCGACGGGAAACGGCGACAATCGATCACTTTGCGGTGTTCGGTCATTGTGCCTCCTTGGAAACGTCGAGATTATAGGCTCGTCCTGACGCGGGTTCAAGCCATCTGGTTTCTCATTTGCGTGCTTTGGGTGGGCGAAGGCGCGCCTGCCGGGGGATACCAGGACAGATTGACGGTAAATAGGGTTCTGAAAGAGCACGAGGTATGGGTTACCG
>QIAN01000365.1 GCA_003225005.1 Acidobacteriota bacterium
AAAATGCAGAACAGGATTCCGATTAGCAGCAGGTTGTGCCCGTCCATCCTGCCATTCAGAAAGTTAACATCGCGAAGGTTAGGCAGCTTCAACGCCGCCTCACCACCAGCCTCAGGCTGAGCCATAGCCGTCCCCACGCCGACGGTAAAAAGCGCAGCCAGAGCCGAAAGAGTTCTCACCCCGGCAAATCGAATCACTCCCTCAAATCGAGCGATACCGCGTCCTTGGAACGCAAGGCTTGCGAGCCAGGTGCGCATAACAGTCCTCCAAATCATGTTGTCTTTATGACGTTATTATTCCAACGGCTTCGACCACGGATTACAAACGTGTTTATGCGCTGCCTTCCGGCGTACCCGTCCCGCCAGCCCGCACGTTCCATTCACAGGTGCTCAGCTACATCAGGAGTGATTCCGCCAGAATTCCGAACACGCTTCCACCGCAAGACTTGAAGGAGTGCTGAGCTTGGCCGCGTCGGAACATTCCGCGCCAGCCAGTCCAGGGCAAGACAGACTGCCCCCGAGCCTCCCAGCGCAAAATGGGCATTTATAACACGTTAGAGGTGTAGGGTCAAACCCAAAGCCTCCCTCAAAGCCTCCCTAGGCCATCGCGTTGGTGTCCGCCTTAAATCAGGAGTCCGCAGCCAGCCCAGGGCGATCACGACCCTTCGGAATCATGAGCCACGCGACCCCGGCACTTGCCACAGCCAGGCATGCGCAGATGAACATTACAATGCGGAATCCAAATATAAATGCTTCCTGAATGGATTCCTCGACGGCGGTTTTCGTAGTGGGATCGAGACCAGCGGGCACCTGCAATCCGGCCAGCTTGATCTGGTTTGCTCGAACCTCCTGAACAACGGCGGGCGGCAACGAAAGCGGAGTCAGGCTTCGATGCAGGCGAGAGCCAAAGGCGCTCACCATCACAATCCCAAGCAGCGCAATCGCAAGAACGCCCGCTACGCGCGCCACTGCATTGTTGATGCCAGAAGCTGTACCGACTCGGTCTTGACTTACTGAATTCATAACCACGGTAGTTAGAGGAGCCACCGTGACCGCCATCCCGAACCCGAGAAAAACCACCGCCGGAAAGAACGTCTTCCAATAGCTATCTCCAACGGTCGGCACCGCGAAGAGCGCGAAACCCAAAGCCGCAATGAGAGGGCCAATGATCAGAGGACCTCGCGGGCCATGACGGGCGACAAGTCTGCCCGACCAGCGGGAAAGGAAGAATATAAGCAGAATCAACGGAAGGACCGCAGCGCCGGCTGCCGTTGTGGAGTATCCTTGGACTTGAATCAGGTTCAACGGGAACAAGAAAAAGAAAATTCCAATAGCGGCATATAGAAACATCGTAAGCAGATTCGCGCCACTAAAGCCGCGGGATTTGAACAGCGCAAGCGGAAGCATCGGCGAATGAACGCGGGCTTCGACGAAGCCGAATGTAATAAGACAGCCGACGCCAACGACCAAACTTCCAAATACTAGAGGATTTGTCCAACCCAGGTTGACCGAGTCGATGAACCCGTAAACCAAACCCCCCAATCCGAGCGTGGCAAGAATTGCTCCTAACCAATCCACCCGCCCGGCCGTGGCCTTGCGGCTCTCCGGTATCGACCAAAGCGAAATGGCGATCACCGCCGCGGCAAGCGGGAGATTGATAAAAAATACCCACCGCCAGGAAGCATGCTCAACCAGCCAGCCGCCAAGAACCGGACCAATGGCGGTGGTGATCGCCGTAAAGCCCGACCACGTGCCTATCGCCTGGCCACGACTCTTCTCGTCAAATGACGCACTGATAATCGCCAGGCTCCCCGGGACGAGGAGTGCAGCTCCCACACCTTGAATGCTTCTCGCCATGATCAATTGATGGATGTTCGAAGCCAGGCCGCAACCCGCGGAGGCCGCGGCGAAAATCGCCACACCAGCGACGAAGATCAGACGGCGGCCAAATAGGTCGCCCAGCGAGCCGCCGACCAGAATCAGGGCACTGAGAAACAATCCGTAAGACTCGACCACCCATTGCACATCCACTACCGTTGCGTGAAAGCTGGCCTGGAGCGCAGGCAGAGCGACATTCACCACCGTGCTGTCGATGAAAGCCATGCTCGAACCGAGAATGGTCGCGGCGAGTATCCATGGTCTCGGCTTTGCGCCACACGGAACCGCGACATCCCCGGTTCGGATTGCGGCTTCGTCGCAAGGCGTTCTCATGCAGGCTATGGGATGCCATTCAGGCTGCAATAGGTTCTGAAGATCGGCGGAGTGTGGACGACCGGCAAGTCACATTCGTTTCAATGATTCGACTTTATGAGAAACAGGCATGCCGGCCGAAGCTGTCGCGCAGCTGGAAAAAGCAGCCGCACTCTCTCCCGAGCCCAACACCATGGCTTCGTTGGCGCATGCGTACGCCATCTCAGGCCAGAAAGAAAAGGCGCTGACTGCCAAGGCCGATGTTTATTGGCGTAGGCCAGCGTCGCGCGAGCGGGAGCCTGAGGCAGTCCCAGATGACGAAGTTTTCCTTCGCTGGCCGCTAATCCTCCACAGATCTCGCGTAACGACTTGGCGTTCCCCAGCTGA
>QIAN01000366.1 GCA_003225005.1 Acidobacteriota bacterium
GCTCGCGGGCGCTGTAATCGGGTGCTTGAACCCGTCTCGAATCGCGCACATGCACCTTATGTTAATTTCGCTCGCCTCCGCACCCCCGGGGAGGGGAGCGATCGGAGCGGGTTAGTGGTAAATTAAGCGCCTTTTGCACGCTGGCGATGTGGTGTGGATACAGCTCACGGCCGCGCGCGCGCACGTGTGGGGCACTACCTTCGCGGTGGAAACGTACACGGTGAGGGTCGGGACAAAAAGGTGCCACGCTCGGCCATCATGGGGATGAGCTCAGGATCTTCGTCCAGATAACAGCCGTGCTCGATGGAGTCAAACGTCGCCTCCCCCTTGACGACGACCGCCCTCACTTGAACGCATCTCGTAGTCTGTCGAACTGGATCGTACGCGAAATCTCCTGTGCGTACTTTTCAGAACTGACCCATGCCAGCAGTTCAAGCGCGGCCTGGTAGCTGAGGGAGCCGCCATTCGACGTGATCACCTTGTCGTTGACGACTACGTTCTTGTTGACCTCCACCTTGACCTTCGGATAGGCCGCCGCCAGCGCTTTCTCGCCTCCAGCCCACGTGGTGGCGTGTTTCCCACCGAGGATGCCGGCCTCACTCAGTAAGCGTGCGCCAGAGCAGTTGCTCGCCATCCACGATGCCGATCGTCCCTGGACCAGCTTCTTCGATGAAGGCATCTTCGGTAACTATGGGTGGCAAAATCCGGTTGGCGCCTCAGGATTGGTCGCGTGGGACTGCACTGGAAACAAACTTTACGAGTTTGAGGCCGCCGGCGAGTTGGACGCCATGTCGGTCTGCTATGCACTAAACGTGCAATCAGATGATGATGTCTGGTGCTACTACTACACAGATTTTCCGCTTGTGCACTTGCACGGGCAGAAGATCGTCTCTGTCTTGCAGATACCTGTGAGCGGTAGTGACGCCTTTGCCGTTTGGGGAAACCATGCGCTCTTCCGTGGTGAATGCAAGAACCACGATACATACCGGTTGCTTTCTCTCTCTTCTGCCGGTGAAGCTACTCTGCTTGCCGAGATCGAGCTCTACAATCGGGAGGGCGTCAAGATCACGGCAGAACGAGTAGTGGGTAGAGCCGACAACATTCATTTTCTTAGTGGCCAGGTGCTCTACAAAGTTGGCGTACGGGAGGCGATTGCAGTTCATGAGGGCTAACACCGCAGTGGAGAGCGACGCTTACGAAGCAGCGCTTCGCGCTGCCTTCAGCGCGCCTCACTGCGAACGTTAGCCGTCCTTGGAGCCGTGCGTGCTTGGCTGGACGCCTTCGGACCGCACATTGTCGCGTTTGATGGCTTGTGTCGCCGCAGCAAACACGGGCGTAGCGTCAGCTACTTTTTCTAAGCACACGCCCTCTCTTCCATATGCTTCCAAAAGGCTTCATTCCGCGCTCGCTGTGCAACGGCGATAATGCCGCGGATAGTATCGGGGTCCATAGTGTTTAAGCACGATGGGCCAGAGGCGGGAGTCGCTCAAGCGGAATATTCTCATGATGATCATGCGGTCAAGGAATGCACCCCGTTATTGCGAGAACGCACAGATGCCGCTAACAACGCCATAGACAGCGACGCATGCAACTATGGCAAGGGGGCGAACACCTTGACCGTACCGGTCCAGGTCCTTGCCCGTCGCTCAAGCCGCTCCGCAACGGATTCGGACTCGAAGTCTGTCGATACTTCCGGCCCGAGGAAGGAATGCTCCAACATTGATTGCACCCTGACCACTGCACGCAGACGTCCATCAATTT
>QIAN01000368.1 GCA_003225005.1 Acidobacteriota bacterium
CAAGGTGCTCGCTAGATTGGCGCGTTCCTCCGCAGGTAAAGCGAGGGCTTTTTTCAGCAGTTCGGCGGCTTCTTGGGTCATGCTGATAGTATACCGCTGCCAGCCTGCGGACAGAGCCTAGAGTTGTCGGCATCGGCAAGCAATCCAGAAGCGCTGAAGGCCCTTGCCTAATGTTGCGATGTGGCCGCCGACGAATCTTCGTCCGCAGTGGGTGAAAAACCCACAATGCCCTTGGAGACAAAGCGAGTCCGTCAAAACCGCCGGGGATGGGCAATCGACAATCCACGTGACCGACTCTCGGGAGGTTGGAGTCTTGGAGCAAGTTTGGAGCAACTTAAGAGCATCCCTAAAACTGTAAGCGCAACCGAAGCAATGACTTAGATTAAATTTATGCCTGCTTTGCAAGCAGGGGGTCGCCGGGTCGATCCCGGCCACGTCCACCAACTATATGCATTTCAATCATGTACGGTCGGAATCTGCCCCGCATAACCCCTGCTACTCGAGCAGGGGGTCAAGGGTTCGAATCTTCTCCCGCCCACCAACCTAATTCCCGCCCTCGTAACACTTTACGCTGCGAATTTTATTGCACCATTTTGGTGCGATTTCGGGACGTTCGGGACATTTGCCGCCTTAGGAGTGACTGGACTTCGAACCCGCATCCCACTCGCTCGACCTCTTCGAGGCGCATTGCAAGTTCCTCGAATCAAGGACACTTCATAGAGTTCACCGTCCCGGCCCAAGCGCTACAAGCCCAGCGAGCCGCTGCTGCCGTTCCAACTGTGGTTCGTGAAAATACCATCGCGCGAGGAGCCGAAGAATCCGCAACACTAGGACGATAGCTTAAGAGGTAGAGACTCTGACCAGCCAAGGCCGCGTATTGGAAACATCCCCCAATGCTGCAAGAGCGGCAGTTTCTTCACAGAAGAACGGTGGCCCATGAGGGAACCGAGACCACGGCAGTAGCTCCTTCGTCTCTGATCGCCACCACGGCTAGAAGAGCCTCTCTGCCGTCATCATCTATCTCAGTCAAGTCATGTAGATCTTACCTTCGGGCTCCTTCACACCACTTTTCGCGGTGCGGGGAGCGTCTGCCAGGTTTTCTTCAGTGGCGTATGCTTCACTGACCGGAGTATCGCGTACGGACACGGACAAATTTATTCCAAAGCGGAAGATGTGAAAACGCTGCGTCTATTGGATAGGGGGAGTGCCCGAAGTCCTCATCCCGCATTGCGTAGAGGTAGCTCATATCAAACAGATATATCACAGCCCGAAATTGAGTCGGCAAACCCTTCCTAAATTGCCGAATGGTATTTCCTATCACACATACTGACAGGAAAAGCAGATGCTGCCCAAGAAGCCTTGCGGCCACCGGATTTTGAGTCCTGTCTTTGGCGAATGATACCGCGGCAGTGAAACGATCGGAGCCGCGACACGCGCTGCAACTGAGAACGCGAACACCGGATGATTTCATCAATGCTTCTTGTTTGGGCGTGGCTCCCAGGACTGTGTAGCCGTTTGTGGAAGGTTTAGGTGCGGTTGCTTCTTCGCTGACCAGCTTTGCGTTCTGCCATGGGCGGCTCTTTGAGGCGGCCGTCTGCAGCCTCATTCGCGTTTGCGCCTCTGCTTGAATGCGCTTCGCCTGCTCGGGCGTGAAGAGCAGGATGCCCGTCATTGCTTGCCGGAACTGTTTGCGTTCCCACCGCCGCTTCATAATTCCCGAGCCCGAGTGACTGTTCGAGCCAAGTAGCAGATGCCCGATTTCGTGGGCAATGACGCAACCAAGAATGATGGGGATGTCGAACTCGGCGCCGTCACTTTTGGCCAGCCCTGGTTGTCGAGATACTGGAGGTTAGTGCTTCTGGGAGCAGGAGTGCTGGGTCTAGTTTGTGTTTTTCTGGTTGCGCTTCTGACTGGCTTCAACGCTGGCGGGTTGCGCAAGCGTTTGTTGGGAAGACCCGATCCAAGTGGTATTCGATCGCTCGCCGTGCTGCCGCTCGAAAATCTCTCGCACGATCCCGAGCAGGAATACTTCGCCGACGGCATGACTGAGGCGCTGATCACTGAATTAGCGCAGATAAGCGCGCTCAAGGTGATTTCGCGCACCTCCGTGATGCAATACAAGGGAACAAAGAAATTCCTTCCGCTAATTGCCAAAGAGCTGGGTGTGGACGCCGTGGTCGAGGGCGCCGTGCAGCGCTCGGGCGACAAGGTTGGAATCACGGTGCAGTTGATCCGTGCGCCGTCGGACCGCCATCTGTGGGCTAAGTCCTATGAACGCGGTCTGCGCGATGTCCTGGCGCTTCAGCGCGAGATTGCCCACACTATCGCGGATGAGGTCAAAGCGAAGCTGACGCCGCCAGAGAAGGTCCGCCTGGCGAGCGCCCGCCCCATCAACTCCGAAGCGTACGAGGACTATCTCAAGGGTTACTATTTATTGTCGACGCATACCGAAATCAATGTGCGCAAAGGCATCGCGTACTTCGAACGGGCGATTCAAAAGGACTCGAACCATGCTCTAGCGTATGCGGGCCTCGCGGAATCTTATATCTCCTTGGGTCAGCCCTGGATCGGCGACATGTCCCCAAAGGAGGTTCTTCCGCAAGCGAAGGCGGCAGCCACGAAGGCATTGGAAATTGACGATTCTCTCGGGGAGGCGCACTCAGCACTGGCGCACGTTGTCCAGCTCTACGATTGGGACTGGCAAGGTGCCGAAAAGGAATACAGGAGGGCCCTGGAACTCAACCCAAATTCCGTCACGACCCACATTTGGTATGGTGAATACCTGCAAGCGATGGGACGAAATGAGGAAGCCTTTGTACGTGAACGACAGGCAATGGAGCTAGATCCGCTGGAGGTCGGTCGCCTTGGCTGGGTCTTCTACACCGCGCGCCAATACGATCAAGGAATTCGTGCATTTCAGAAGGCATTGGAGCTGGAACCGGACGACATCCAAACGCATTTAGGTCTAGGTAACGTTTATGGAGAGAAGCAAATGTATCGAGAGGCTATCGCCGAGCTGGAGAAGGCGGTGAACTTGGGCAATAGACATGAGGATCTCGTGGCGAGTCTCGGGAAGGTTCTAGGCCATTCGGGAAGAAAGCAGGAGGCGAGAAGACTACTCGAAGAATTAGATGAGCGGTCGACGCACCACTACATATCTCCGTGGCTGTTCGCCATCGTTCAGATAGGAC
>QIAN01000367.1 GCA_003225005.1 Acidobacteriota bacterium
AGGAGATACAATTCCCACCCGTGCAGCGTGAGGAGAAACGGATGCTACCCAAAGCGCATTATGCCCGGCGCTTTACTGCTGTCCTCACTATTCCTTGCATCTTCCGAATCGCGGCTCCCGCACAAACAACAAATAACGAACAAATCCCACCGGCACCCATTGGGAAATTGGTCGATGTAGGTGGATATCGAGTGCATCTTTACTGCACGGGTTCGGGAAGCCCCGCGGTCGTTATCGTGGCGCAGCCTTCTCCTTCGACTGGGGACTAGTTCTGCCAGAGGTCGCCAAATTCACTCAGGTGTGTTTGTATGACCATTCAAGCGTGTTTTTTGTTCCATACCAGAAATTGTGCAATCAAGCCAAGCGGGGATCGCGGATTGGCTGCGATCAAGTTCCTTCTCACTCATAACGCAGCGCGACCATTGGGTCGACGTGTATCGCTCGGCGGGCCGGTATCCAACAGGCAGCGAGCGCGACCGTCACGATCACGACCATGACGCACGCTACTGTGAGCGGATCGAATGAGCCAACCCCTAAAAGAAGGGTGGCAATCAATCGTCCCGAGAAAAGCGCCGCGATGATCCCGGCCGCGAGACCCACGAGGACGGGTGACATCCCCTGGCGCAGGACCATGCCTAGCACATTGGCGTGCTGCGCTCCCAGGGCCATTCGAATGCCCAATTCGTGCCTCCGCTGTTCGACCGAGTACGCAACCACTCCGAAGATCCCTAGCGAAGCCAAGAGAAGAGCGCAAAATCCAAATATCAGAGCGAGAGACATCTGAAAACGCCGCGTCTCTACAGACTGAGACACTAGCGCGGTCATCGGCCGAAGCGCGACGACAGGCACGTCGGGATTAAGTTTACGAAGCACGTCGCGCACTGCGGCAGCCGATGCCGCCGGATCTGTCATCGTGTGAAGCACGATCGAAGCCGACTGCGGTCCGTAAGGTATCGCACGTGCAAACATATTCGGTGTGTACACCATCAGCACAGGCACTTTGTCGAGTCGGACCGTCCGAATGTCGCCGACGACGCCGATAACTTCGTTGCGCTCTTCACCGCCCCAACTGTTGATGCAAATCTGTCCGATCGGATTTTGGTTGGGCCAAAATCGCTCAGCGATACCTTGCGAAACAATGATCACATGCTTAGTCCTGTCGGTTTCGACGAAGTCGCGGCCTGCAATTAAGGGAATCCCAATGGTCTGGAAATAACCGGGACCGGCGACACGATAATTGGCGATTGGCGTTTCGCCTGTCCTACTCGGCTCTCCTGGCACGCTGACGTCAGTGACTCCCCCTTCTCCTTTGAGAGGGAGGATGCTCACCCAGCCGGCAGAAACGACTCCAGGAACGGCGCGGAGATTTATGACTGCTTGATCGTAGAATCGAAGACGCGCGTCAGGCTTCGAATAACTGTGCGGCGGTAAGTCGATATCTGCGGCCAGGACGCGCTCGACTGCAAAACCCGTGTTGACGCGCAGCAAGTGAAGCAAGCTCGTCGTCAGGAGCCCGGCGAGGATAAGAAGAACAGTAGAAAGGGTGACTTCCAGGCCGATGAGCCATCCGCGCAAGCGCCGCGTGTGACTGTTTTCCGTTCTCGCCGCTGCGCCTAACTTGAGTGTCCCTTGGGGATCGGCATGAGCTATACGCCAGGCCGGCAACCCTCCGAAAATCACACTTGTCAATACGGAGATGAAAACTGCGAACGACAAAATGCGCTCGTCGATATGGACTTCGTCCAATCGAGGCAGGCTCGCTGGCGCAGTGTGCAGCAGCCACCCCAGCCCGAGGCTCGCCATCCAGATACCGAGAGTGCCTCCGAGAAGTCCGAGCAGAATGCTCTCCATCAGCAGTTGGCGGACTAGTTGGCGACGCGTGGCGCCAAGCGCCGCGCGAATCGCCGCTTCATGCATTCGTCCGGGAACCCGTGCCAGCAACAAGTTCGCAAGATTCACGCAGACGATCAACAGCACCGCCCCAACTGCGGCAAGTAAAAATAGCAACCCGCGGCGGGCAGGACCTACGACTTCCGCTTCCAAAGGAGCGATTTCAGCGAGAAGATCCATGCCTTGATTGGCTTGTTTTGCGATCTGCGCTTGTACGACGTTGAGTTCCGCGAGAGCCGCTTCTCGCGTCACTCCAGGCTTGAGCCGCCCTATTGCGGCAAAATCGAAGTCACCCATCAGACTTTGCTCGTTGCTTCTTGATTTGTTTAACGGCTGGAAAAAGTTCGGATGGTCAGGGAACTCTGTCATCAATCCAATCTGTTTTGGGAAATGGAATCCGGCGGGCAGAATCCCCACAACTTCGGAGGGTGTCCCGTCGAGAACAATGCTTTTGCCGACAATCGATAGATCACCGTCAAAGCGACGCCGCCAGAATCTGTCCGTAAGAACGACCACATGGCCGTGGCCACCCTCATCTTCTTCTGGCAAGAAGCCACGGCCGACCACCGGGCGCACACCGAGCACATCGAAGAGATTCGCCGAAGACCGCACCCCCTCGATTTCCTCGGACTCCCCGGCTCCAGTCAAGTCCATGCTCACGGGTTCTGCGATCCCGATCGAATCGAACGAGCGGCACTCCTTCCGCCAAATGCGAGAGTCAGGGAGATTCGCGGCAAGGGAAGGATAGAATTTTGAAATTTGCGGAATAATTTCACGAATGACGTAGAGATGTTGTGGCTCGTAGTACGCGAGTGGCCGCAGGAGAACGCTATTCACCATGGAGAAGATTGCCGTATTTGCGCCTATACCGAGAGCCAGGGTGCCCACGGCGACGGCGGTGAAGCCAGGGCTTTTGCGCAGCATGCGCAGGCCGTAGCGCAAGTCCTGGACCAAGGTTTCGAAATGGCTCACACCACGTTGGTCGCGGCACTCCTCCTTGGCTCGCTCGATGCCGCCAAATTCCAGCCGCGCGCGCCGCATCGCTTCCGCGCGAGGCACGCCACTACGGATCAGATCCTCGGCATATGCCTCAATGTGGAAACGCAGTTCCGCATCCATCTCGCTCTCCATCCGAGAGCGCCGTACAATGGCGCGGAACCATGAGCGAAAGCGACTCAACGAAGTCATACTTCCTCTGGTGTCGTGTGCAGGATTCCAGCGATGACCTCTGCCACGCGGTTCCACTTTTCGGCTTCGCTTTGCAGCCTGCGCTTTCCGGCCGCAGTAAGCCGGTAATACTTCGCCTTCCGATTGTTTTCCGACTCGCCCCATTCGCTAGTGATCCAGCCTTGGTGTTCCAGGCGATACAGCGCCGGATACAGAGAGCCCTGCTGAATCTCCAGACGATCTTTCGAAATCTGCTGGATGCGCAGCAGAATGCCGTAGCCGTGCAATGGGCCGAGTGAAATGGCCTTGAGGATCAGCATGTCGAGCGTGCCTTGCAGAACGTCCAGGTGCTTGTCCACGAAAGCAATCTCTCCTAGATGACCTAGGAATATAATTCTGCTCTCCTAGACTGTCAAGGGGGGAAGGATTGGGAAGGATCCTGTTCACCTCGCCGACTCACTGACGTCTCCCTCTCCTGCGGCCTAATCGCTCCGCCTACGGTGTTTGCTGAGTTGTGGCATTGGAAAAAACTCCTTTCGTTGGTTTCGTTCTTTGCTTCTTAGAGGCACCGCAGAGAGCAGTGCATTAAAAGCAAATGCCCTTCCTGGCGGGGCAAAGCGCTTGGCCGTCCGCGCTGTCAAGGGCGCGCAGTTTGCGTTTATCGGAGCGAAGCGTGAGACCCTTGACAGAAGAAGCGGCCTTTGCGCTGGGCCTGGTATTGTTCGGACAATCGCCCCGGAACTGGAACGTGACCGTCCGCGACAGCTTTCGCCTCCCGGAACTGCGCGGTTCGATGCCTGGCCCTCTCCTCTTTGCCACGATCGCTCTGCCAGCCATGATCTTCAGCCCTATCGGCGGGGAGATCCTGTTTCGCGGCGTGATTCAGCAGGCATTTACGCTTCGCTGGAAAGCCGGCATCGGGACGACCGTGAACTCATTCAGCTTTGGTTTGGTCCACTTGCTTATCATGGAATCGCAAGAGACGCCGCAGGCATTCATCTGCAATTCCTTTCGGGTTCACTGATGGCTCTCTTGATGGTAGCGACGAGCTACGTGTTTACGCTGTGCCGTCTGCGCAGCGGATCCTTGTGGCCCGCCATGGTTGCGCATTCGAAGTACAATTTGGCCATGATCGTCGGAATCTTTCTCTACTTCGCGTGACATCCGGCTCTCCCTGAACTACCTTCTAGTCGAAGAGCGAATGTTGCTGTCCCATCCGACCGCGGCTATGGACTTTGGGCAGTAAATCAATCGTGAACGGGTTGCGGCGGAGACGGTGACCGACGCCGTTGGGCGACAAAGCCGCCGAATGCACCACCCACGAGTTTCAACGCGTGGGCCACAATGTATGCAAGAGGTTCAGGCTGCGCGCGCGTCAGGGCAACGTAGATCAACGCCGCGACCACTCCCACCAACGTCCCATGCAGAATGAAATGAGAT
>QIAN01000055.1 GCA_003225005.1 Acidobacteriota bacterium
GGCCCCGTAGCTCAAATGGATAGAGCACCGGTTTCCTAAACCGGCTATTCCGGTTCAATTCCGGACGGGGCCTCCATCAACGGGCAGCCTGAGCGTGAGCCATAGCGCTCCAGTGCACACCGACCCGTGTCATCCTGAGCCAAGCGAAGGATGCTCTCCGGTGAGTACCCCACCGTCGCAAAGAATGCGAACAATGAGACACTCAGGCTCAAGTGTCCGCCGTCCTTAACCGAGCAGAAGCAGCTTTACTCAGACGGCGGGACGCCGGCGGTTCCAGTCGGCAATGACGCAGGTGGACACGGCGTACGGCTCGCGGCTGATCCCGACGCTCCTGGATTCGTCTGTGACGTCCCCGAAGAGTTGCCGGCCGAGTTGGTCGAACCCGAAGAATTTGGCAAACTTGAATTCGTTGAACCTGAATTCGTCGTAGTCGGCTCCGCCCCGGGGTTTGCGGTGGCGGGATTAGAGCCTGGGTTTGAAGTCGCTGGATTCGCCGAACCCGCCGTTCCCGGCGCGTTTCCCGGGAGCGTGCCGCACGGAGACCCACTGGGCGTAGTTCCAGGACTGTTCGTCGTATTCGGGTTCACCGTCGAAGGCGACGTGCTGGTACCAGCGCGTGGCTGGTGCCGGAGAATTCGATCCCGGCATGCTTCCCGGAGAAGTCGCGTTCGGCGACGATCCATTCGGGCCGCTTTGCGGAGACGTTTACGGAGTTGTCTGTGGTGTCGCAGGTTGTGCCGACGGAGTCGCGTTCGCAGCCGGTGGTGTCGCGGTCTGGGCCGGCGGCGTGGCCGTCCGGGCTGGTGGAGTCGCCGTGCCCGGCGAACTTTGGGCCATCGTCCAACTCGCACAGCAACAGAGTACGAATGACAACCTAATCATCTTTGCGGACATAAATTTGGTCTCCAAAACTGATTCGCTCGTCTTGCGGTCGGGATTTTTCCGGTCGAGCGGAAATGTTGCGAGATCAGGTTGCGCAAGATATGTTGCGCAAGATTCAGTCTGAAATAACCCAGAGATGAAAGGTATCGGGAGGATGCCGTAGAACTAAAGCCGAGCTTATGTATGCGGGAATTTACCGTGTGCTGCGAAAGAGACAGTCAGTAAAATACGGTCTCACGCATCCCAAGAAGTGACTGAGTCAGAGATCATTTTCTGTACTGCGTGGGCTGCGGACCTTTTTCCAGCGTCACCCGGTCCCAGATGGCGCCTTCGCGAGTGTAGCTTGCAAGTTCAAAATCTTGCGTGAGCTCGAGGGCGTCGACCGGACAGGCGTCTTCGCACAGCCCGCAAAACATGCAGCGGCTCAGGTCGTAGGTGAAGTTGGTGAGCTCCTTGCGGCGGGTCTGTTCGTTGCGCGCACTCGAGACCACGATCAAATTCTCCGGGCAGGCCAGCGCACACAGATCGCAGGCAATGCACATCGTCTCGTTCGTGTCCGGGTTCACGTTGAGCCGAGGCGCGCCGCGATAGCGCTCTGCTACCTGCGGCCGCTCCATCGGATATTGCTCGGTGTAGATCTCTTTCGGATCCTGGTAACGGAACGTGACCTTGAGTCCCTGGATCAGATCGACCAGAAAAACCTTGCGCAGAAGGCTCGGAATGCCCATACCGGGCAGCATATCACTTGCCAGTCGCCAACTGCCACTCGCCGCTTGTCCGGGCGCCCCAGGTAGTCACTTGCCCGCGGCGTGAACGGCAATCGGCGCACCCCGGGGCGGAAGCGGCTTCAGGCCTGAATTCTACGGGGAACTTTTTCAAAGATGGCTTCGTACCTTCAACTGTGAGGACGTTATGAAAGCCTACCTGGCGAATCTGCCGCCTAAAATTTGCATGCTACTGACTTTGTCGGCGGTGGTAATTGCCTATCCCGTCGTGATGGTCGTGTTGCCGGCGATAATTCGGGCGGTGGTTCCGGAAACCGCAAGGTCGATATTGAGCCTGCTGTGACCTCACGTCTTAATTTCGGGCGTGTTCTTCTGTGTTCGTCTCTCTTCGTTCTTCTCTCTTCCGCCTTGGCGGTGTAATCTGCTAGCGCACTGGTTCGCGCTCGCGACCCTGAATCGCTAGAATAAAAGCAGAGAAAATCAAAAATTGTCTTCCGAAGAATCAGTCGCCGGTGAATTGGAAGAAGTGAGCCAGACCGCCGCCAGAGCCGACGAACTGTGGATGGAGGAGGCTCTGCGGGCTGCGCAACGCGCCCTGGAAGCTGGCGAAGTTCCGGTAGGGGCGGTGGTGGTGTGTGAAGACCGGATAGTCGGCCGCGGAGCAAACCGCAACATTGCCGATTCCGACCCGACGGCGCACGCGGAGATTGTGGCATTGCGCGCAGCCAGCGCCACCGTCGGTAGCCATCGTTTAGTGGACTGTGAGCTGTTTGCTACAATTGAGCCGTGTCCCATGTGCGCGGGTGCGCTAGTGCACGCGCGGATTAAGCGGCTGGTCTACGGGGCGGATGATCCCAAGACCGGGGCCGTACATTCGGTCATACAAGTTGTGAATCATCCGCAACTGAATCACCGCATGGAGGTTCGGGGCGGCGTCCTGGCAGGACGTTGCGCTGAGTTGCTGCAGACTTTCTTCAGAGATCGCCGTTAGTCGTTGACTAACCTCTTATGCGCTCGCCATCTTATGCGCTTGCCTTATGCGCTCGTCATTCCGAACGAAGGGAGGATTGCTGACGGCTAACAGCTGAAAGCTGACGACTGTTTTGTCGCGGAGAGGTGCGTGAGTGGTTGAAACGATCCGCCTCGAAAGTCAGTCGACTAGTCGATTGTATGCGCCAGAACGTTGCCGTGACGGGGCAACAACGAGACGTAACTGATTGATATCAAACGGTGTCGGCTGACATTCTTTGGTACGAGAAAGTACGGTATGTCACTTGGTTAGCGTCCCCTTAACGTCCCCAGATTTCCCGAGAGGCGAATTGTTTGTAGCAGCCCGTTCGCGCTACTGATCATGGAGGGTCCCATGACCACGCCAAGGTCGGCCACTTGTCCAAGGGAAATTTGTGCGCCGTTGCTGGCGGTGACCAGCACGTTATTGCACAACTCCTCGGAGTCTTGGCGGAAATCAGGGGCGTAACGCAATGCGAGGGGTCCATTTTGATAGGGCCACACTGGCGGGTGATGCGCACCCGTCAGGGAATGGCATCGGCAGCCTCGCCGAATCGGCTCGTGTTGCGACGAGAAAAACGTCGGCATGACTGTTTCCTAGGTGGCATCCACTGGTCGCCCCAGCTCAAATTTTGCCACTTTGTATCCCATGTCGCTGCGCGAGACTCCAAGCATTCGAGCCGCTTCGGCCTGGATTTTCGAGGACGCTGCTGGGCATGAAACTCACGGGCACGAGAAGAGCAATGACGACAGAAGGACTCTGTATCTCGGTTCACAGCGATCTCGCTCAACAACTCTGGGGTGGTAGCGCGCAGACGCCGCGCGGCAATCGCATCTCTGAGTTGGCTAAAGCTTAGTCGGGAGCAGCTAGACAAATCATCTAAAGGAGAAAATCGAAATGAAATCTTCCCAGATAGTCCCCTCTGTGCCGATCACAGCAGACCTCCAAAAGACGGAGGATGGCGGTGAATTGCAGGACCAAATTCGTTCGCGTGCCTATCAACTCTACGAGCAGCGTGGAAGAGATGATGGACACAGCTTGTACGATTGGTTGCAGGCTGAGGCTGAATTATCCCAAGTCCAGAAGGCGGCCTAAGTAGTTCTTGCGAGCAGAGTGGAAGGAGGCGGGGCCGGGACTACACGTCAACAAGGTGAGACTCATCCATCCCAAATCGTGTCCGAGTTCATGGAGCCTCTCCAGCCCGCGGGCCTTGGTCATCCGTGGCGGAAAGCCAATCCTCAGCTCTCAAGACGCTGCGAAGATACAAAACGGATGGAAGGTCCGCCGGCTGTAAGATGGATCACTTGTGGGCGTGATCCGAGTCACGGTGAAATTGGGCTCTAGAGGAACTAATGAGTAGAGAGGGACTACCCTCTGCATAGAGAAGATGGAGGGCGATCCAGTCGGCCTCTTGCCGAACAAACTGCTGCGGAGAAAAGATGAAATGGCGACGAAGCGAGCAACGGCAGTTTTTCTGTCTGTGGTGGCTGCTCTCGCTGTTTACCTCTGCTACCTGATAGCGAAACCATTCCTCAATGCCATAGTCGCTGCGATCGTAATCTCGATTGTGTTCTTCCCCCTCCACGCCTGGATGCGTCGTCTCATTCGTCGCCGCAACACGGCTGCGGCGCTGAGTACAGTCTTGGTACTGGTGGTCGTTATGGTTCCTGCTCTAGTGCTCGGTGTGGCAGTCAGCCGAGAACTCACAGAAACGTATCAATTGCTCACGAGAAAAGGTGTGGCCCAAGACGCTGCAAGTCCTTACTTGTCGCAACTGATTGAGCGTCCTCTTCGGGTGATCGGAGGCTATATGGATGTCTCCGGATTCGATGCACGAGCAACCTTGCTGCGCTCGCTGGAGCAAGCAAGCAGATATTTGCTGTCGCTGGGCGCAGCCGCGCTAAGCAACTTGTTTTCGTTCCTAGTCGATCTGGTCATCATTTTCCTCACTCTCTTTTTTCTCTTTCGTGAGGGGAATAAGATTCAGCTGCGAGCGGCTGCGCTATTGCCGTTAAGCACAGACCAGGTCGAAAGACTGTTCGCCACTATCAATAATACGGTTGTTGCTAATGTGTATGGCGGCCTCGCGGTAGCGGCAGCACAAGGTTTTCTGACGGGACTAGCATTCTGGGTACTCAGCTTGCCTTCTCCCATCATGTGGGGATTGGTAACGGCTGTCGCCTCTCTTATTCCAGTGGTCGGCTCAGCGATGGTGTGGGCGCCGGCATGCATCGTCTTCGTGGTTGCAGGACATTGGGGAAAGGCACTCCTGCTTCTCGGCTGGGGAGCAGCGGTAGTTGGCCAGATCGATGCACTGGTCCGGCCGTACGTGATCAGCAAACAGGTCAAGGTTCACACGCTGCTGCTGTTTTTTGCCCTGCTCGGCGGCGTAAAAGCTTTCGGCATAATGGGGCTGTTCATCGGACCGGTTGTCCTTTCCGTTACCACGGCCGTGCTCGGCATGCTGGAAGAAATGAACTCCTCCCCGCAGCCAAGCCAGTAGGGCGAGCCTCGTACGTCGAACCTAACAACTCGTAGCAAGTGAATCTAATGCACCGGAAATGCGCGGTCGAGCTAGTCAGCCCGGTATACCTTGCTGACCACCGATCACTGCGGCAGCCCCACTTTGCGCACCAACTCAGCAAGCCGTGGGTCGGAACGTATGGGGTCGAGCAAAAAATCAGTTTCCAAATTCGGTAACTGCGCATCCCGTTCCTGATAGGCGGTGTCAAGCCACCGGAGAGCCTTATCTTTGTCTCCTAAGTCGGCATAAAGCCCTGCAAGCTCGTATGCGGACTGGTAACCAGTCTTACGCTGCGTTTGCCGGACTCCAATGCCTTTGGTGAGGGCGCCCTTCCGACCTGCTGAACGATATCCTTGCTCTACAGCAGATGCGAAATCAGAAAAGTTTCGATCGTCGGAAAGCTTGCCATGCGCCTTCCATTCTTCAATTACTTGCGGGTACATGCGTTTCCCCCAATATGCTTTGGCTAAACAAGCATGCGCCTCGGCGAAGGTCGGATTCTCATCTACCACTTCTTGCAGGCGACAATGGCCTCGTCGTAATGTCGTGCGCTGAGGTGAACCTGTCCGACCGCTTGGCTGATAATCAGGGACTGCGGATCAAGCTGGTGAGCATGATTGACTTCGGCTATGGCTTCCTCTCCCCTGCCTGCAAACGAGGCAATATCCTGTGCGTACCACTGGTGTGCCGTGGCGTCGTTGGGATCAAGTTCGAACGCCTTCTTGTACTCAGCCTCTCCTCTTGCAAAATCCCAGCCGTACTCCATCTCGCTAGCGCCCAGAACGGCATGAGGATGAGCCAACGACGCGTCTAGCTCCAGCGCCCTGCGGGCAGCGGCATTCCCGTTCGGATAGTATTCGATGGGAGTGCCGCCATAGGCGGGCAATGTGCTGTAAGCATCGGCCAGCCCCACATATGCCAGAGCGTAGGCGGGGTCTTTGGCAATGGCTTGATTGAAATAGGAAATTGCTGTGACAATATCCGAAATCGTCCGTTTATTCCAGTAGTAACGGCCCTTCAAGTACAGCTCGTAGGCTTCTGGATTTTGTGTACCCTGCTTGGTGACCTGCCGTTTCTCTGAGCTACTGAGTTTGGAACGCAACTTTTCTGCGATGTCGCCCGCAATCTGCTACTGCAACGAGATGGTCTCCGCGCTCTTTCCGCTGTAGTGCTGTCCCCAGATTTCGGTGTTGTCCCGAACATCGGTAAGCTCCGCACTCACTTCCACGTTGTCCCCGTGCGGTGTCACGCGTCCGCTCACCAGCGCCAACACCCCGAGATCGTTGCCTGCCTTCTGATGTTACGGGGAAGCTGGGAGAGGGTCAACAATTGACGAAGATGCTCGCTGATGACCTTACGAGTTCTTTAATAGCTTTTATGCGAGAAACCGCTCCACTGCCTTCTCGTTCCAAGCTACGCCCGACCCTGTGATGCCTTTGACAATTGCCATCCCCTGCTCAAGCTCAAGTGGTTCGGCAAGCACCGAGTTCCACCAGTTGGCGTATTCGAGAAAATGCGCAGTTGGAGTTGCACACATCAGTTGTGTGCTGATCTCGGGCCAAAGATGATTCGAAAGCGGAATGCTGTAAGCCTCTGCGAGGGACGCTGCCCGCATCCATCCAGTCACGCCACCGATCTTCATTACGTCTGGCATCATGTAGTCCGAAGCCCCAGCCTCGATTGCCTGCTTCATATCGTGCGGTCCCCACCAGTTTTCGCCACACTGGATCGGGGTCTTGATCTCCCGTGCTACCAGCGCATGCCCTTGATAATCATGTGCCAAGACTGGCTCTTCCACCCAAGTGAGTCCTTCATCATCAAGCACTCGGAGCCGCCGCACTGCTTCCGGTGGCGTAAGCGATTGGTTGTAGTCCACCATGATCGCCATTTCACTGCGAATGGCCTTCCGCATTGCTCGCACCACTTCAAGGTCTTCCTCTACCCTTGCATAGCCGATTTTCGCTTTCACCCCTTTGAAGCCAAGTTTTGCGCGATGTTCGGCAACCCGCGCTGAACCTGCTACGCCGTCGTGCCCACCGCTCCGTAGGCAGGCATCGGCTTTTCCGTACTGCCAACCAGTCGCACGAGCGAAGTGTTGTGGCTTCGTGCTAAGGCGTCCCAAAGCGCCATGTCGATGGCAGAAATTGCCATGGCAACAAGTCCTTGCTGACCGAGGAGCCGAAAACGCTTTCCAAGCCTGTCGGCGATCTCAGTCGGTGCCAGAGCCTCCCCCTTAACGAAGGGCTCCAGATTCTTGATGAGATCAGCGGTGGGTTTCAGGTCAGCAACGGCACGTGAAAATCATACTGTGTCCCACTGTGCCGTCCTCTGTGGTGACATCCGTCAAAACCAAAGCCGACTCTGAAATGGTGCCACTCGCCGTCTGATGCGATTGTTCCATCGGCACGCGCACGGCGCGGACGTGAAGTCCGCGAATCTTTGGGGCCGGATTCTTCATCCCGTATCTCCTTGTGACTCGTCGTCCTCAGAACTCTCACGGCTGCGATGTGAAGTTGAGAGTGCCGCCGCGACGGAGCAGTTCTTCAGCCTGAGTGACCATCGAAGTCACGATTGATTCAGCGGTTGGTCGATCTCTCAGGAGACCCACAGCCTCTCCGCAGACGACCGCTTCGGTTTGAAGATCGTGCTGAGCACGTGCCTGAGCATACTTTGCAGATAACGTGCCGAATGCGCTGAACGCCTCGCTTTCTCGGTTAGCCCATTCGTCGGTCAGCTTGTTCTTCAGGAAACGGAATGAGTATTCCTTCGGCCAAGGCACGCCGCGTAGCGCGTCGAGCACCTTGATCCGAATGGTCGAGTCGCCCCTCACAGCAATGGCTTTGTCAGTGTGTGCCTTTGGAGTAAGTGCTTCTGCCGACGCCCAAAGACGACTGCCCACCACCACCCCGTCTGCACCGAGCATCAGGGCTGCTGCCAATCCCGTCCGTCCGCTATTCCTCCGGCAGCAAGCAACAGAGTTTCAGGAGAGTGTTCTTTCAGGTAATCAGCGGCTTCGGGGACGAACGGGAAAGTCGAGCGGGATGCCCCGTGTCCCCCTGCTTCAGTCCCTTGTACCACGACTGCGGCGGCACCAGCCTTCACAGCTACTTCGATCTGTGACAGGAATTGCACCTGACAAGTCAGGACAGCACGCGCTTCGGCAATCTCCGCTGCAAACGGACTGGGGTCGCCAAAGGAGAGAAACACACAAAATGGCGAGTAGTTCAGCGCCTTCGTCAGCATCTTTGGCGCACGCTCCAGAGCCCATGTGATGAATCCAACGCCGAATTTGCCAGATTTTGCCTGAGCAAGTTCAGTTTCTAAATCAGGCTCTCCACCTACCGTGTCCGCATAACCCCCGCCGACGATGCCCAGTCCGCCTGTGCGAGATACTGCGGCTGCGAGCGCCCCGCCAGTGACATACGCCATGGGCGCACAGATGATGGGATGCTGGATGCCGAATCGCTCTGTCAGACGTGTGCTAATCATCGCAAGTCGCAAAGCGCGCTCTAGGTTACGAGAAGTAACCTAGCCCAGTTCAATCCGAACCGCCACATCGAATTTTAAGTAGTACTTCTTCACGTCCTTCGCCCCGTACTTCTCGCGGAATTCCTCGACCACGGGTTTGACCGTTGTGGCGTCAGTGACCGGGATAGCTCGGAATTCCGCCCCCACGCCCCGCGCATCAATCCGAATCGTAGGGTTCTTGAGCACGTTCTTGTACCACTGCGTCTCCGAGCCCTGCACTGGCAGCAGGTACAGCTTCTCGCCTTCCAGCACGAACCAGACGGGAATGGAGATCGTCTGCCCGGACTTCCTGCCGATGACGCTGATCTTGATGTGGCGGTAGCGGGCGAGGCGGTCTTTGAGGCTGTCCTTTGGTGCTGGCATATTGTGGCTCCTACCTTACACTCGATCTCGCCAATTCACGCCAGTAAGCAATTCATCTGCCGCAAGGTTCGGCCTATTGATAGGTGATCGAGAATAATGTTCCGAACCCAGAGATGAAAAACTACACGCACGGTATTGTGAACTACTGGCAATAGAACCACTTAGCGTTGTGGCACCAACATGCCTCCTACTACCGCGGCATTCGCAAGCATTCGCACCGGAATATCGGAGATGAATATGGCTGACGGCATGCAAAGGGACTGGCGCGAACTTTGTGCTGCGGTGGCAAACGAGAGTGACACCACGAAGCTGAGTTCGCTGGTTCAAGAACTGATTGAGGCTTTGGATAAGGGCAAACGAGGCTGGCGTCGCACCGTTCGCCCTCCTGACGCAATCGACATGAACCGGGAATCCGCCTGCAAAGCAAGTCCGAAGCATTCTTCCGTTTTGGAGTGGTGATTCCCCTTCGCCGCCACACCGGGCAACAGCCTAAGTCGGCGGTCTCGCATCTACTTATTAAAGCCCATTCAGGAGGTTTTCTATGGCTGACGCTCCACGAATCACGGTTGACGAACTGATGAGTCGAATGGAAGCCGGAGAAGACTTCACGCTGATCGACGTTCGTAATCCTCAGGTGTGAGTTCCGAAAATTCTGACCGACTTCATTCCGGAAATTCTGGCACACCTGGCAACAGTGAAAAGAAATACAGTTTGGCGCGGAAACTTCAGCAACGCGGGTACGAAAATGTGTGGGCGCTTCAGGGCGGATTCCTGGCAGAATGCTGGATTGCCCCTCGCGCCAAAACAGCAGGCAGCCTAGCGGGCTCCCACTTTTAATTCCTCATCAGTGCGCGTACCAAGCTGCACAGGAGCGGAGCATTCCTCATCGTCGTTCACCACGGAATTGACCCGCCTGCTCACGGGATAGCTGCACATCAGCCGCGCATCGAACGGCTTCAACAATTCGGACGCTGCGGTGGCATCCCTCATGCCGGGGTCGAGCCACACGTCGTAGCCATCTGGATCGAGGATGACTGGCATGCGGTCGTGACGCCTGAGGTCACCGCATTTGGTGTCGCGGTGCGAGCTCTATTCGGAATTCGTAACGGAAACACTTTTCCGATTGACAAGCTCCTACCGAGTTCCACGGCTCCGTAACTGTTATAACCAGGTCATAACGCTCAGAACCCCCGTCGTGAGATCGCAACCGTCTCTTTATGTGTGGTCACGGGCTGCTATACCGTAGAAGTTCCGTCGCAACAGCCAGACAAATCCATAAACAGCAAAGAACAGCACAAGGCCGAGCAGGATGGCTAGTTTTCCCTGGCCACGGCTGAGATTTCCGACCCGCTGTATCCAAGCATGTACAACGAAAATATGAATGGCAGACGACAGTAGCAACGACATCCAGAAGCCAATCTTTCGCCACCAGGGTCTGCTAACGACTGCGACAAAAACCGATGCGAACATCACATGCACGGCAGCTTCCTGCCAATCGGGTTTCATGTGAAAGCGGTTGGGGAGTACAAGGTATATGAACGAAATCAGGGCCATCGCTAGTATTGCCCAGAGCAGGTCAAGCCATGCACCTCGGTCTCTCCGGGTGCCGAATATTTTCCGGCGACGCTTCTTTGCTTCACGCTGCTCATTCCGCTTGACGAATTGCTGATGTTTAACTTGGTCGGACTCGGTGAGATTGCGCCGACGCAATTCGGCGTCTAAAGCGGCCGCAGCTTCTGTTGTCAATGAAGCCCGATCAGATGCCAACAGCAAAAGCTCATCATCACTCCGCTCGGAATATTCGGTGGAGAAGTCGTTAAGCATCTTCGTTTCCTGATCTTACGCGAAACCACACATCCTAGACCGACGCGATAACTGACGAAATCACACGTTCTGCTGGTCATTGAGCGTAATCGTTGTTACGCCAACCGATAATTTGCTCTGGGCGTCAATTGCTTATCCGATCACAAGCCTCCTGGATATTTACCGAGAAAAATCATCAACACATCAATCGTGTCCTGGACTCCGTGGGCCACAATTGGAACCGCGAGTTTCCGCCCTTGCGCCGTGACGCTTTCGCCTCCGACAATCACCCAATGAATGCCCTCGAAGTTGAGATTGCCCATGTCTTCTAGCAACGGTTCAATCGACAAGAACCGTACTGCCGCGTCTGCTGACCGAAGATGCTCGATGCGCGAGAGACCGTATTTCTTGTCTTCCACGCTCACTCCCCACCAGATGTGTCTCAGTCTTGCGTCTCCCCTTGCGCCTGTTGAGGCGGTTCCCGGAGCATTGCAATCCATTCGCTACGCGTGGCAATTGGTCACTGACAAACGAGCCCGCACAACAGGAGTATCGGCAGACACAGCTAAGGCGGTGGCCGAAACGCTTGAATACGCAATTGATCTGCTAATTCGTGGGCGTTCCCCGCGCAAACCGGGCAGGCCTCCAGAATTGAAGCGGAAAACCGTGATTGCCTTTGTGCTCTCCCCATACACATCTTTGACGTGGCCAGAGATCGCTGACAGGCTGTTCGTCGTTAATGGCGCATGCACGCGATGCGGGTTGCCCAAGCATGCATACCTTGCTGGCTCGCGTGAGGACTTCCAAACGCCTTGCGTGAATGTTCTCCTCACTGAGTACAACCTCCTAAAAAGAGAGTTGACCAAGCAACAAATCCCTCTGCCGCAAATATCATCCGGGAGTATGAAAGAGAACTAGTCCAACAATTGCCGGAGTTTTTTGAGTAAAAATTCCCGCTTTGTTTTTCTTAAGGCATCCAGAATTGCCTGACTTAAAGAAACAGCGGATTTATTTGGCTAGACTCCCGCAGAGCCGGAGATCGGTTGGGTGAGTCTCGGTGTCAGCTTTCCCGATTCCGCAATGCCTCTGCAACAATGGCGGGATCGAAGCGCAACTGGCGGCCCAGCCGGAAGAATTTGAGTTTGTTGTCGGCGATCCAGCGCCGCAGGGTGCTGCGGAGATGTGGAGGATGCTTCTTACTTCTTCAAAGGTTAGCAGGCGCTTGGATTCTTTCAGTAAAGCGTAAACATCGGTTGTTTGCATGGTCGTGACTCCCGCTGACTAATACTGGCTTGTCAGCAGGAGTGACAACAGGACTTCTATACGTGCGCCGCAAGAGCCCCTGCACCGATCATGTGCTGTATGTGCTCCTGCGCAGGTGCCGTGGATTTCACGTCCAGATAGATTTCTGTCATCTGAAGGCTGCTGTGCCCCAACCACTGGCTAATCGTGGCCAGCGGAACGCCTTTGCCACCAGCGTAATGTAATGTGGCTCCGGTTTTTCTGAACTTGTGAAGTTCCCATTTGCCCGGCAGATTAGCGCGTTTCACAATGGCTTGCAGCTTCCGCAGATAGTGCCCTCGACATTTCCTTCAACGTTCGAGAACAGCAGACCGCCCTCTCGCTGTCTTTTGCGCTCGATGTATTCCTTTAGCCGAGCCATCAACGAAGCATGGATCGGAACGTAACGGTCACCCACATTGCCGTTGCGGTTGCGTTTTGATTTCAAGCGATAATTGCTATGCGGCTTGGGACAGATGTGGACGGTGTTACTGAAAAAGTTCAGATCACCAAGCTCGGTGTGTGCCACTTCCTGTTCGCGTCCCATTGACCACAAGAAAAATTTGTACAGCAACTCTTCGTCCAGCATGCACGAGGCCCACAGTGATTGCAGTTCCCGATCCGTGTGCGCCTTGATCTCTTTCTGTTTGTAGCCCAGCTTAGGCAGGATTTTCTTGGCGGGAACCGTAATGTCCAGACTCAGGGCGAAGGTGCCGAGTGTGGCAAAAATGTTGAACACGTAGCGGTCGCTAATCCCCTTCCCGTTTCGTTTGGTCTGCATGCGCAGCCAACCGACGAATTCCATCAGATGATCGTAATCTCCAAGCCTTAAGTCCGTGACCTGCTGCTCTGTGCAGAAACGCAGATAAAAACTGAGGCGATTGCGGTAGGCGTTCACGGATTTCTTGGTCCGACCGTAGCCGTCATTTCCAACGAACGACATCATCTGCGAGAGGTACTTCTCTATCCCAGCGGCGAGGTTCGATTCTGGCTTCGGCTCCGGTTCGGGCTCCGGGGGAAGTTCGACGCCCGTGGCACGGGCGTCAAGTTCCTTGCGCTTCTGAACGAGCTTCTGCTTCGCAGCGTCGGCAAAGCGGCCCACGGGCGGCATCTGGCGATGCTTGCCTTCGTAGTAAGCGAGGTAATAATTCCCCTCGCCCTCGGGCAGGTCTTTGAGGTTCTTGAGTTGATTGTCCGGGACGGGCTTGGTGCCCCAAGCGCCGGAAACACGTTTGACGCTGCGGTACAGCTTCACTGTTCGGTTCATGGTCGCTAATACTCCCGATTTGCTGGAAATTCGAGAGTAGCGAAGCGGAATAGCGAAGTCTGATGGCTATTTGGGATTTTGCCCACATTTGGCGGGCTTCTGAAGAACTGGCGGAGAGAGAGGGATTCGAACCCCCGATACCCGTAAAGGTATACACGCTTTCGAGGCGCGCGCCTTCAGCCACTCGGCCATCTCTCCGCGCCCACCAGTTTCATTTTTATTTTATCAGGGAGCTCTTGGCTTCGAATTTCCCGCCCATCTCACTGAACTGAGCCCGGCTCAACCTCCTCACCCAAGCCAAGTATGCGGTTTGTAACCTGGTTCACCATTCTGGCACTTCCGGGTCCGTAATCTGCGTATAGATGTCCAGGGTGGTACGAATGTCGCTGTGTCCGAGTTGGGCCTGCATCTCGGTCGGATGTGCTTCCTTCTTGCCGTGGGTAGAGAAACTCCTCCGGAGCACCTGGAAAGTAGGATGAAATTCAATTCCCAGTTTGTTCGCGACCGGGTAGAGGCGCAGGCGCAGCCAATTGTCCGGATGCATCGGCGTCGCGAGTGGCTTTCATGCACGCGCTTGCATCCCAGGGAACATGAGTGCATTGGAGTCCGGGTTCGGGCACCTCGCCCTCCACAACTCAATCGCCTTGCGCACGGCTTGGGGAATCGCGACAAGCCGGTAATTGGTACGTCCGTAGCGGTTCTTGCGTTTGATTTTCTTGCGCTGCAGCCGGCCCCGCCACGCGGTATTCACGATAGTGAACACATTGCCGGTGTAGCATCCCCACGTCAGGCCGAAGAGTTCGCTCGGCCGCAGTGCAGAAGCACGCGATCAGGAAGATGGCGCGGTCACGGATGCCGTCAAGGCCCGCCAGCAGCTTGGCATACATCTCGACGGGAAGAACCGGCTTTTCGGACTCTTCGATCTCTGGAATGACGGTCTTGCGAGCGACATTTCGCTCTAGGACTTCCTGGTCAACGGCCTCCGCCAAGGCCGCCTTGATCAGATCGCGTACATGGTAAACAACCGTGTACGAGTATTCCCCCGCTGCCAGCCGGTTGAGTAGCATCTGCACCTGAAACTTATGAGTGCGACGTGTTCGAGGGTTGGATAGACATGACTGGTGAGGTAGTCGAGGTTGGTGCGGCGCGTCGCGTCCCGCCAGTTGGCGCCGCGCATCGGGATGTAGAAATTCCTCATCCAATTGCCAAATGTGATGGTCCCGTCTGCCGCTCGGGTGACTGGACCGCCATTGATAGCAGCCAGTTCCGCGGCCAGGATCTTCTCTGCGTCGGCCCGGTGCATCTTCGGCTTATAGCCCACCACCCGGCTCCGGTGATGTCGCTTGGTTTGCCGGTTGTGGGATCGGTCAGGTAGACGTTGTAGTGGATCTCCCAGCCGCCACCTTTGGTCGCAACCACCCGGCCTCTTTGATAACGCGCACGTCCGCGTGCCATGAAACCTGCTCTCTGCGCTGGAATTGTTGTTCAGCTTTCGATTTCGCGCAAAACCGCGATGAAGAGCTGTCACCCAGCCGAAACCGCCGCCCTGCAGGCGAAATTCGGCAGTTGCTTTCGAGGAACTCGCTTGACGAAAATGGCCGTGAGCTTTTTATTTGCACCCTTATTGCACCCCTTCAAAACTCTAAGCCATTCACGTAGAATCGCTTACATGCGGATTACGGGCCGCCTCGAAAGCGGACATACCTTAACGGGTATCGGGGGTTCGAATCCCTCCCTCTCCGCCATATCGTCTTACCGCAACCCAGCTAGTTGTATGTTCGTACCCTCTCTGTCTCCAATGTTGTTTTGGGCCAAAATAGAAATACCAAAACGACTCTATTGAACTCATCTCACCAGAAGGACGGATCCCCGAAATGAAAGACAAACCCTGCAAGGCTATTGTTCGGTTTGCGTTATTGCTGTGCCTCGCGGTTGCGGCATGGGGACAGACTGGAAATGTCATCGTTGTGGACCCGTCGGCTCCGGCGCATGCATTTCCTCATTTTTGGGAGCAAATGTTTGGCTCGGGACGCGCCATTCTGACGCTGCGCGAGAGCTATCGCAATGACTTGAAAGAAGTGAAGCGAATCACTGATGTGCGGTATGTGCGCTTTCATGCCATCTTCCACGACGAAGTTGGCGTGTACGACGAGAACGAGCAAGGACAGCCGACTTACAACTTCTCTTACGTCGATCAAATTTATGACGGCCTTCTGGCCAACGGCGTGAGGCCGTTCATCGAACTCAGTTTCATGCCGAAGAAGTTGGCATCAAAGGAGATTCTGCAAGCCTTCTGGTACAAGCCCAACGTAGCGCCTCCGAGAGACTGGGCAAAATGGGACGATCTGATCGCGCAATTCACCCAGCATCTCGTCGCACGTTACGGGATCGATGAGGTCCGTCAGTGGTATTTCGAAGTCTGGAATGAGCCCAACCTGGATTTCTGGGGCGGTGAGCCGCGGCAACCGACATATTGGGAGCTTTATGACCACACCGTCCAAGCAATTAAGGCGGTGAACCCGCAGCTGCGCGTCGGCGGTCCCGCAACGGCTCAGGCGGCGTGGGCCGACGCCTTCATTCAACACTGCTCTGACAACCACGTTCCCGTCGATTTTGTCTCCACACATGTTTATGGCAATGACAAGGCCCAGGACGTCTTCGGGAACGACGAGAATATCCCGCGCGACAAAATGGTGTGCAGGGCGGTGAAGAAAGTTCACGACCAGATCAAGGCCTCCTCAATGCCCGCTCTGCCTTTGATCTGGAGCGAGTTCAACGCCAGTTATTTCAATGAACCGGCGGTCACCGACTCGGCCTACATGGGCCCTTGGATGGCCGAGACCGTCCGCCAATGCGATGGTCTTGTGGACATGATGTCGTACTGGACTTTTTCCGACGTTTTCGAAGAGCAAGGAGTAGTGAAAACGCCCTTTTACGGAGGCTTTGGATTGATTGCTGCGGAGGGAATACCGAAGCCCGCATTCAATGCCTTCAAACTGCTGCACGAGCTGGGCGAGGAACGCATCGAACTCGATTCCGATTCCGCTTTGCTGACCCGAAGAAAGGACCGGGCGTTGGTACTTGCCGTATGGAACTACGCGCCGACTGAGCAAGCAGGCCCAGCCAGGACTGTGACTTTGCGGTTCAAAGGAACTCGGTTGAAGCACTCTCGTGTTTCATTACTCGATCCTGCTCATGGTGACGTCCATGCCGCTTACGAGAAGATGGGCTCACCGCGATATCCTACGCCGTCACAGGTCCGGCAACTGAGAGCAGCCGCCGAACTGCCTGTGCCCGAAATCCACAACTTGAAAAACGGCGAGTTGACATTAACCCTTCCTGCTTACGGGCTGGCGCTGATCCAGCTGAAATAAAAGCAGATCCAAACTACTTCTATCCCAAAATGCAGCTTTCGCTGTATGTCTATCCCAGAGACGTCGTTGGCATCCTAATAACGTCGTTAGATCTAAAAGCGGCAGCGTCCTCGGGGGGGAGCAATGTCTACAAATGGTGTTATGCAATCCACCGAGTCTATGCCTGTGCCGGCGCACGAGCATGCCACATGCCTGCACGATGTGCAGTTGTACTCTGACGACGCGTACCTTCTGGATTCGCTCACCACTTTCGTCGGGCGCGAAATCACCAAGGGAACTCGGCGATCGTAATTGCGACGAAGGAACATCGCGACGGCCTGGCTGAGCGTCTGGCGCGGCAGCATCCCGATCTGTGTCTCGCAGTGGAACAAGGCCGCTACATCGCTTTAGATGCCGCTGACACCCTCTCAAAATTCATGGTGAATGGCACGCCCGACCCGATTCTGTTTTCTGAACTTATCGGGGCCACTGTTTCCCGAGCCGCTGCCGCCGTACGCGGCGAGCATTCCCGAGTGGCTGCCTATGGGGAAATGGTCTCGTTACTGTGGGCCGAAGGCGAGTACGAAGCGGTGGTTCGCCTGGAACAACTTTGAAATGATTTAGGCAAGACTCATTCGTTTGCTCTTCGTTGCGGCTATCCCTTGAAAGGGTTCGATCGGAAAGATCATAGCGATCTGTTCCTGAAAATCTGCACCGAACATTCAGCCGTGATTCCTGATGAAAGCTTTACAAAATTGGCTGATGAGAAGGAGCGCCTTCGGACTGTGGCGAGCTTGCAGCAAAGGGAGCAGGCGCTCGCAACGGAGGTCGCAGAGTTCCGGACGACGTCCGCTCAGACAGTTGAAGTTCAGAACAGGAATGTAGAACTCATCGAGGAGGTCAAGAAGCGGGAAACTGCCGAAGACGAGCTGAGAAGGTTTACCCGGCGACTGCTCGCTTCCCGGGATACGGAACAGCGACGCGTAGCCCGCGAACTACACGAAAATGCAGCTCAGTTGCTGGCGGCGCTCGCAATGAGCCTGAGTGTTTTGCACGAAGAAAAGGACGCACTCAGCCCCCGAGGCGCAGATGCCGTTCTGCGCAGTACCTCGTTAACCCAAAATGTGCGGCGGGAAGTACGCAAACTTTCGCATGTGCTGCATCCACCGACGCTCGATGAAATGGGGCTCGCAGCGGCTCTCCGCTGGTACGTGGAACAGTTCGCCGAATCCAGCGGAATAAAAGCCGCGCTAGACGTACCCAAGACCGTAGGCCGCCTTCCGCGGAATCTCGAGATCGCCGCTTTTAGAATTGTTGAAGAATCTCTGAAAAACGCCTGCGCCATTCGGGAAGTTCAAGCGTCGCGGTTCGCATGACCCGATCCAGAGGCGAGCTGCTGCTTGAAGTCCAGGACGAGGGAATCGGAATGCCTTCCCAACGAGACACCTCCGGGCTTGGTATCGTCGGAATGCGGGAACGGCCACGGAACTAGGGGGGACCCTCACCATCAACTCTAGTGGCCGCGGTACATTGATATACGCGCGGTTTCCCCTAACGCAAACGAACCGTTAGAACGGCGGGTCCGCGTTACGCCCCTGGCTTCTGATTCAGGATTTCGTGACCAGCTAAGCTAAGCTAGATCAGATTTCGGTCCGCGGTTCTTTATGGCGGACCAGATACCAGCAGGGAGTGTGGCCGCCGTGCGGGAACACGGAGTGCACACAAATCTGTGCAGTGGGCGGATCGAACAGAAACTCCGTCTTGCCGTCCTTGTGTTGCACCGCGTAGTAGTGCCGAACCGCTACGGACCCATACGGAATCCTGTTACTGGCGCTGCGATAGCGGAACAAAGCATAGTCGCCGGCATACACGAGAACTAGCGCCGTCGCGCCCGATGCGACGGTTATCTTCAGAAATCGCTTCAAAGCACGCTGTAGATTCAATCTCGACCTTTCCCGACCGGGCGGAACTTGGTTCCCTAAGCGTCGTAAGCAGATTAGCCCATCTCGTTGACAATTCCCCCTTCCGACAGGCAAACTACCGCATTCGCTGGGAAAGGGATCCTGGCGAAGCCCTGTTGCCATGCCGGTAACCGACGGCATGCACGGGTCCAACAATTCTTCCCTCGCTCTCATACGCCATGGCCGAGCAACGGGTCTCTTACACGCTCGATTCCACCTTGGAGACGGTGGACAGTGCGGAGGAGAAGGCCACCAACATCGCCACCGAGCTCGGCTTCGGCGAAGACGAAGTAATGCAGATCTCCATGGCGGTACGCGAAGGAACGGTCAACGCCGTTCTGCATGGTAACGCTTACGATCCGCACAAGAAGGTCACGCTGGCGTTTGAGCGAAAGTCTGAGGAGCTGGTCATCACAATTCGCGACCAGGGAAAGGGGCTGGATCTGAGCAAGATTCCAAACCCGTTGGCTCCAGAAAACCTGCTCAAGACTTCCGGACGCGGAATTTTTCTTATGCGCTCGTTCATGGACGTGGTGGAAATTCGCCCGTCCAAAACCGGCACCGAACTTAAACTGATCAAGCACGTCCACGGACCATCCGCGGGCGGCAAGGAGGCTTCCCAGTGAGCATGAAGATTAGTAGTCGTCAGGTCGATGGAGTCACGATTATGGACTGTAGCGGCCGTATCACTCTAGGAGAGGGCAGCGTGATGTTGCGCGACGGCGTCCGCGAGCTGCTCGCCAAAGGACAGAAGAAGATTGTACTGAACCTCGCTGACGTCAACTACATTGACAGCTCCGGCATCGGAGAACTAGTTAGCGCCTTTACCACGGCGAAGAACCAAGGCGGCGAACTGAAGCTGCTCAACTTGACCAAGAAAGTTCACGATCTGCTGCAGATCACCAAGCTTTACACCGTCTTCGATGTGAAAGAGGACGAGGCAGCGGCCGTAAAAGCGTTCAAGTAAGAACATCGAATCATTGATTGTCCAGCGGCAAATTGCGCGGCTATCCGTCGTCACTATCCTGAATGCGCGGGCCAGCTCGCGTCTGGCCCGTTTTGGTCTACGCTTTCATCTCCGCTCAGTGTCTTCCGAGGTTTCAATGTGGGAGTTCCGCGACAAACATCCGCAATATCACAGACCGTTGTTCTTAGCATTCGTAGAATTGTTTCATTCCGAACCTGCGGGTGTTCCCGATGCCAAACTGGGTCAACTGCGCCACCCTAGAGATGCCGCGCGAGGTCGCATTTTGTCGTCACGCTCGGCCTGGCATCTCGACTCGCCATCTACATTTTTTGCTTCTGCCACTCTTACACCTTTCCCTTCCTCAATTCCTCCAGTGGATACTTCGTCCCTCGCCACACGATGCCGTCGTTCCACAGCGTCAAAAACATAGACCGCAGCAGCGTATAGACAAACAGTACGGTGCTGATCGGGTGCAAAAAAAAATAATACGAGGGTACCGCGGAACGCCACGACATTCCCAGATAAATCAGGAAAATTGAGAGTAGCGCTACGGCATACGGCAGTCGTGCCCAGCCGTGCGTCAGCCACACTCCGAAGAAGGGCATGAGATTGAGGAAGGCCAGGCCAAACGCCGAGATTAAAGTCCGCCACCACTGAAACGAAAGCACGGCAAAAAAGTTCTTCGTGAGATTGTTGACCACTCCCATCGCCCCTCGTGCCCACCGAATCGAAATCAAATCCTCACCAAAAACGTTTCGCTGAGCGAAGCCGGCATTCTTCACCACCTTGCCCAACTTCATATCGTCGAGCACTTCCATACGCAGAGCTTCATAAGTGCCCACGGCTTCATACACCTCTCGCCGAATCAGATTGAACGCTCCTACGCCCATGTGGTCTCGAGTCTTCGGGTCCGCAACCTTCCAAGGCCGATGACCGAACACAAACATGGTCTGAAAGAAGGCAATGGTCATGTACTCTCCAGCACGCTTCATGATCATGCGCGGAAATAAGACAACGTGATCGGCACGCTCCGCCTCGGCGTAAGCCAACGCGCGCCGCAACGTGTCGGGCTTGAAGTAAACATCGGCGTCCGTGAAGAGCAGCCAGTCGCCGGTCGCAATTTCACCGGCACCCCACATGGCATGCGTCTTGCCCATCCAACCGGCTGGCAATTCTGTGACGTGGATGACTCTCAGCTTGTTCCGCGCTTCCGAACGAGCCGCGGTCCTGTCCATGATCGCCCCGGTGCCATCCGTGGAGCGGTCGTTGACCGCGATGACTTCGTAGTTGGAATACTCGAGCGCCAAAAGCTCAGTCAGCGTCTCGCCAATATGCTCTTCTTCGTTGCGGGCGGGGACAATGATGCTGACCCGGGGCTCACCACTGGGAGTTACAGGTTTGCGATCCCATTCCGGCCGTGCAATGTCCGCAACTTGCGGCATTCCGAACGCGGCATCGACGATCCTGGAGAACCAGACCACCGCCAAAATCGTGCCTGAAATCCAGAGAAAATAAGCCATCCGGCCTAGGTGGTCCTCACTTAAGGAGAGGACGCGCCAATACTTACGGGCGGCGCGTACTTCATCCCATAGAACAGTATGGCAGAGGAAAGTGCGATGGCGGCGACGGGGGCAATAAATGCGGTCTGCATTGAATACTTGTCTGACATGTAGCCAATAAGGGGGGCGGAGGGCACGTCGCCCAGCAGGTGAAAAATGAAGATGTTTGCCGCCAGCGCGGCAGCGCGGACGTGAGGTCCAACCGAATTGATAATAGCGGCATTCAGCGGGCCAGTATTCAAGAGTAAGAAGAACTCGGCGACGAAGATGCCTGCGACCATCGGCCGGCCGCTGGCAAACAGTGCGAAACACATGGCAGGAATTCCTAACGCCAAACTGACCGCCGACAGTAAGTAGTGTGCCGATCGAGTACGCCTCAGCAGCCGATCGGAGATCCAGCCACCCAGCAGTGACGCAACCAGTCCGTTAATGAGCGTGCTCATTCCGAAGACAAGGCCCGCCTTGCCCAGGCTGTAACCGTGGACCCTGTGCAGGAACGTGGGCATCCAGACCTGCAGACCACCTAATGCAAATGTCATCATTGCCATGCCGAAGGTCGCGGTCAGGAAAGCGGGATTGTGGACCAAGCCTTTTAGGGTATCTCGCTCGGGCACCCTGTGTTCGGCGCCATCGAACTGGCCGAGCGGGGGTTCAGGCACAAACCATAACAAGAATGCCAGTAACACTCCCGGAATGGCGCTAACATAGAAGGGCGCTCGCCATCCGTAAAGCGGACCCATATACCCACCCAAGAGGTATCCCAAGGCGGTGCCCACCGGAATTGCCAGATAGAACACGCCCATCACCCGGCCACGCTTGTCCTCTGGAAACATGTCCGCGACAAATGTCGGCGACAGAATGACGAAGCTCGCTTCGCCGATACCGACCAGAGTGTGCCGAATTAGCAGCTCATCAAAATTCTTGGTGATGGCAGTCATTAACGTTGCGACACTCCAAACCAACGCGCCTGCAATGATCACAGTCTTGCGGGAGAAGCGGACTGAAAGGGGACCCATGAAGGGCGCCGCGCACATGTAAAAAATAAAGAATACAGCGGTTAGAAGGCCGAAGGCCGCGTCGCTGCGGGGGAACTCCGCCTTGACAAGATCCTGCACTCCAAAGAGCACAGAGCGATCAATGTAGTTAAGCAGATTCAGCGCTGTCAGTAGGGCGAGCGCCGTGCGGGGATAGAGCTTGGTCTCGGTCACAGGTCGAGCGAATATAACACGGCGGGCAAGTTCAACTGCAGAAGTAAGAAGTCAGATTGCAGAAGTAAAACTCTCTCATACTGTTTCTGACTCTCGATTTCACTTCTGCAATCTGACTTCTTACTTCTGACTTCTCTTCGGCCGCGGCCATCGCGCAATCACCACGGTAGAGATTCCTCCACGCGGACGAAAGTCGCCCTTCACTTCCGCCCACGCTGGCTTGCTCCAGCGAACTACATCCTCAAGCACGCGGTTGACGATATTCTCCTGAAAAATCCCCAGGTTGCGGTAGCAATACAAGTACTCCTTTAGCGATTTGAGTTCCAGGCAGAGCTTGTCCGGCATATAGCGGAGGGTAATGACACCGAAATCTGGCAGCCCAGTCTTAGGGCACACGGACGTGAATTCAGGATTATCAATCACAATCTCGTAACCCGGAAACTGGTTGGGCCAAGTCTCGATCTCCGGGAACTTCGCATCGAGCCCGGCTTCAGCATGCTCAGACGTGTAGCGAGGCTGCTTGTCCATGGGGTTATTGTAGCGGGTGAACATAAACAGCGGGGCGCAGAGACTCCAGAGAGCGGCTGAAGTTCCTTCGACTCCCATACCCATGCGTCCTGGGACTAGATCCAGCATCTAACATGGCATAGGGATCGGCGTTTGTATTCATATGAGACCAGCCGCAATGGTAAATTGATGCTTACAGTTATTCCTGCCGCATCCTGAAAAGAAACCAGGTTGGCTACTACCACGAATAATTCGAAAGCGGCTTCACGCGCGCGTTGGGTCTGGCTGCTGCTGGGCGTAGCAGTAATCGCGTTGATCGTTTTCGTTTCTCGCCGCGGACCGGTGCCCGTGCGCGCGACCACGGTTGAACGAGGACCCATCCGCAGCCTCGTTTCTACCAATGGCAAAATCGAGCCGGTGCAGAATTTCGAAGCCCACGCCCCGATTGCCACCACCGTCAAGCGCCTGCTTGTAAAGGAGGGTGACCACGTCCGCAAAGGGCAACTGCTGTTGCAACTCGATGACGCCGACATTCGTAGTCAGGCAGCGAAGGCCCAGTCGCTGATACGAGCCGCGCAGGCTGACCAAAGTGCTCTTAACACCGGAGGTACGCATGAAGAAGTACTCACGATTGAGGTACAGCTCGTAAAAGCCCGCGCGGCCCGCGACACTGCCCAGCGCAATCTGGAATCGTTCCGCCGCTTGCAGCAACAGGGCGCGGCCTCCTCTGGCGAGGTCAAACAGTCCGAAGACAGCCTGCAGCGAGCTCAAGCGGACGTCACCTTGCTGGAGCAGAAGCAGAAAGACCGTTACTCGCAGCCCGAAGTCGCCAAAGTGCAGGCACAGGGCGCCGAAGCGGAGGCCAGCTACCAAGCCGCCGAAGACGCACTCGCCAAATCCAATCTGCGCGCGCCCTTTGATGGCATCGTCTATTCCCTTCCCCTAAAGCAGGGCGCGTTTGTGCAGGCAGGAGATTTACTTCTGCAGGAAGCTGATCTTTTGCATGTGCTGGTGCGCGCCTTCGTCGACGAGCCCGACATAGGCCGCCTCGCATCCGGACAGAGAGTCGAAGTCACCTGGGACGCAGTCCCCGGACGCATCTGGAATGGCGCAGTGAGCGCGGTCCCTTCCACCGTAAAACTCCATGGCACGCGCAACGTGGGTGAAGCTACGTGCGTCGTGGATAATCGCGACTTCAAGCTTCTGCCCAACATAAACGTAAATGTGACAACCATTACTGCCGAGCACAAGAACGCTCTCACTGTGCTGCGGGAGGCAGTTCGCATGGACGACAGTAAGTCCTACGTCTACCAGATCGTTGAGGGTAAACTGAAAAGACGCGAAGTCGAAATCTCCCTGCAAAACCTCACGCGGGTCGAGATCACCGCTGGGCTAGCCGAGGGTGCACTGGTAGCCCTCGGCACTGCCGACTCCAAACCGCTATACGACGGCACCGCAGTCAAGGTGGTGCCATAGTTCATGAAGAGCCCTCGAATAGCACGGGCGGTGCTATTTCTCGCACTCTCGCTTCCCGCGCGAGCCGCCGCCGATTCCCCCAAAGATCTGCTCGCTGCCGGACGCGTAGACGATGCCATCCAAACCTTGAAGCAGCAAATCAGCCATTCCCCAACTGACGCCGAAGCAAACAACCTGCTCTGCCGCGCTTACTTCATGCTCGAAGAATGGGACCATGGCATCTCCGCCTGCGAACGAGCCGTCAATCTCGCGCCGCAAAACAGTCTCTACCATCTTTGGCTAGGTCGCGTCTACGGAGAAAAAGCTGACCGCGCCGGATTCCTGAGCGCCGCCGGCCTGGCAAAAAAAGTTCGCAGCGAATTCGAGCGCGCCGTTGAACTCGATCCGAAAAGCTGGCAGGCACGCGCGGATTTGGCTGAGTTCTATCTAGAAGCTCCCGGAATCGTTGGGGGCGGCAAAGACAAGGCACGCGCACAGGCCGATGTGCTGGCGTCGTTAAATCCTGCCATGGCGCACTACATGAACGGCCGCATCGCCGAGAAGAATGAGGACATCGCCACGGCCGAGCGCAAGTACCGCGCCGCCATCGAAGCCAGTCACGGAGGAGCCCACGCCTGGCTGAACCTCGCTCTCTTCTATCGTCACCAGAATCGTCTTGATGAAATGGAGCAAGGCCTGCGCACCATGGAGTCGCGTCCGCTAGATCGTCCCGAATCGCTTATGGATGGCGGCAGTATCGCGCTGCGGACCGGCCGCAACTACGCTCTCGGCATCGAGCTAGTACGAAAGTACCTTTCCGGACCTACCGTCGAAGAAGGGCCAGCCTTCAAAGCGCACTACATACTCGGCCAGTTGCTGGAAAAACAAGGAGACCGCCCAGCCGCTGCGCAAAAATACCGGGCCGCGCTAGCCCTGGCCCGCGAATACACCAGCGCCCAGGAAGCCCTGAAGCGAGTAGAACGCTGATTCGGGTGGCAAGGTTGAAGGCGCTGTTCCACAAATAGCCGAGTCGAATTCCGAGAAGATTTCTTCGATGCCTTCAACTATGCAAATCTGGGTGCGAACAACTTGACTGGTGTCAGCAACGTTCTGAACCCCGAAGTGTTCCAAAACGTCCAGATCAATTCTGGATGGATAACAGCTTCTAAACCGGTCATCTGCCAAGCATCCCAACCTTCCTTTTCTTGAAAGGGTGAGGTTCCACCTCAATCTAAAATCCCCCCGCCACGCCCTCCGCCATTTAACATTCCGCTTGCATCAGATAGTCCATAGAATCATCCCAGATCACTTCATGAGGGGACACGATGACAAGAAGATCGTGGTGTGTTGCGCATGCAAAATGGTCAATGGTTGCGTTAGTGCTAATACTGTTGCCAGGCACGCTGTTGGCGGAGCCAATCACGCTTAGGCGCGCTGTGGAACTCGCGCTAAAGCATGCAACGGCCTCCAGTATCGCTGCCGCTGATGAACAGCGCGCCTTTGCCAATTACCGCGAGCTGCGCAACAACTTGATCCCGCAAGTGACGGCCGGCGCCGGGCTGGGATGGTCCTACGGATTCCCCCTTAGCCTGGAAGGTGCTGCGCCATCCTTGTTCAATGTCACCGCGCAGTCGCCGATCTATCATTTTGAGCTCAAGGACTTTCTAAGAGCGGCGCGCGCCGACACTGCCGGAGCCGCGCTGCGCAGCAAAGACCAGCGCAATCAGGTGATTCAGGATACCGTCCTCAGCTACGCGGAGCTGCAAAAGTGGGAGCAGCGTTTGGCAGGACTCCGCGAGACCGAAACCGATGCGCAAAAAATGCAGGCCGCCGTCGCCCAACGCGTGAAAGAAGGTGTCGACAGCGAACTGGAGAACACAAAGGCGCGGCTTTCGGTGGCGCGCGTCCACATGAGAATCGCCGAAGCCGAGGGCGCCGCTGACGTCCTTCGCGAACGCCTGTCGAAACTTACCGGACTTCCTGCCGCCGGCATTCAAACCGAGGCCGATTCCCTGCCCGCTCTTCCCGCTGCCTCCGACCCCGATGTCCCGAGCAAAGCCGCCGACTCCAATCCCGCCGTCCAGGCCGCCTTTGAGCATGCTCGTGCCCAGTACCTGCGTGCCCGCGGCGAGCACAAATTGTGGGTGCCCAGCGTTGACTTTGCCGCGCAGTATGCCGTGCTCTCCCGCTTCAACAATTTTCAGAACTACTTTCAGCCCGGCAGCTTCGTGCGCAACAACGCCACTGTGGGCGGCGTAATTCGATTTAACTTTCTGAATTTCTCGCAAAGATCCCATGCCGAGGCCGCCGACGCTGGCGCGCTGAAAGCCCAGAAGCAAGCCGAAGACGCCCGCAACCAGGTCTCGGAAGAGACTCTCCGCCTGCAACGCACGCTAACTCAGCTGCAAGCCGCCCGCGACGTGGCTGAACTCGAATACGAAATAGCTCTGCAGGGTGTCGCAGCGGTCCGGACTCGCATGGACGCAGGCACCGCCACGCTCCACGATCTCGACGATGCCCGCTCCCAGGCCAGCGAGCATTTCATCACGTTGCAGGACGTAACCTTCGAGCTCGAACGAAGCCAGGTCACACTCCTCCGCTCCACGGGAGACTTGGAAAAATGGGCCCTCGGAAGCAACCACTGACCATCGGAATTTGGGCCGTGGAGATTCCGCCGCCCAGCCCAGGTCCCGCCCAACCCCGCATTTCCCAATTCGCTGCAATAAAACCCGCATTCAACGGACCCCTGTTCCGCTCCGCGAACGCAGCTAGTAAATTGAAACCAGACAGTTTATCCAGCAGACCTTCGCCAAAAGCGGACCTGAAGTAACACGCCCGCGCAAGTGAAAGTGGCGTAGCGTCTGTTAAAATGAAGACTTACCCATATGCCTCTAAAGACACTGTTTTTGAACCCGCCTTCGTTCGAGAATTTTGACGGAGGTGCGGGCTCCCGCTGGCCCGCCACCCGCGAAATTGAGAGTTATTGGTATCCGGTGTGGCTGGCTTATCCGGCAGGAATGCTGGAGGGTGCGCGGCTTTTGGATGCGCCTCCGCATCATATTTCGGCGGAGCAGACCATTGAGATTGCCAAGAGTTATGAATTTCTAGTGCTGTTTACCTCGACTCCAGGCTTCCCGGGGGACATTGGATTGGCACGGGAAATCAAGAAGGCCAATCCCACCATCAAGATCGCTTTTGTGGGGCCGCATGTCAGCGTGCTGCCAGAGAAATCTTTGCGCGACTGTCCTTCGATCGACTTCGTTGCGCGCAAAGAATTTGACTTCGCCGTGGTGGATTATGCCAAGGGTAAGCTCTTAGAAGACATCACGGGCATTTCGTTTTTGAAGGACGGCGAACTCGTTCACAATCCCGATGCGCCGCAGATTCAGGATCTTGACGCGCTTCCGCACGTTACCGATGTTTACAAGCGCGACCTCGATGTCACCCGCTACAACGTGCCCTTCCTGCTAAATCCTTACGTTTCGCTTTACACCACTCGTGGCTGTCCGGCGCAATGCACATTTTGTCTGTGGCCGCAGACTTTGAGCGGGCATCCGTGGCGCAAGCGCTCCACCGACGATGTAGCGGCCGAAATGGCGAAGGTAAAAGAGTACTGGCCGGAAGTGAAGGAATTCTTTTTCGACGACGACACGTTCAATATTCAGAAAGCCCGCACCATCGAACTCTGCGCGAAACTCAAGCCGCTGAAGCTGACCTGGTCGTGCACGTCGCGCGTGACCACCGATTTCGAAACGCTGAAAGCAATGAAGGAAGCGGGATGCCGGCTCCTCATCGTCGGGTACGAGTCAGGCGATCAGCAGATTCTGAAAAATATCAAGAAGGGCGCGACCGTCGAGCGTGCGCGCCAGTTCACCAAAGATTGCCACAAGCTTGGCCTTGTGATCCACGGCGATTTCATCATGGGTTTGCCGGGCGAGACGCACGAGACTATCAACAACACTATCGCGTTCGCCAAAGAGTTGGATGTCGAGACCATCCAAGTCTCCGTTGCTCATGCTTATCCCGGCACTGAGCTTTACGACTACGCGGTGCAAAACGGCTTCATGGTGAAGGACAGCAAGATGGTGGATGAGGGTGGCCATCAACTCGCGCACATTCAGTATCCTGGGCTTGCCGCGGATGAAATTCTGAGCGCGGTGCATCGCTTTTACGACGAGTATTACTTCCGTCCCAAAGCTGTTTTCCGCATCTTGAAGAAAGCGGCATTTAACAGCAACGACCGCAAGCGCTTGTACAAGGAAGCGAAGACTTTCCTGAAAGTGCGGTCGATGCGCAACAAGATGGTCCAACAGCATGGTGATGAGGCTGCAGCCGCGGCGGAGCCCGTCAAAGCCTGAGTTCTAAGTGAACCTTCGCAAGTACATTGTTCTGGCCGGAGTCACGCTGTTCGCCGCAGGCGGCGACAGCCTGCTCTCTCATGGTATGAAGCAGTTGGGAAGCATTTCCCTCAACCATCTGCAAGGCGTTATCTTCGCCATCCTTAATCCCTGGGTGGCGGCCGGAATTATCCTTCTACTCGCCTTTTTTGCCTCGTACATGACCGCTCTCTCCTGGGCGGACCTCACTTACGTTTTGCCTGCGACCTCACTCGGCTATGTGCTACTGGCGCTGGTGGCAAAGTTCGCACTGCATGAGCAAGTCAGTCCGATGCGCTGGGCAGGGATCGCGTTGATCGCTGGCGGCGTGGGCTTCGTGGCGGGAGGTCCATCGCTGACATCGCACGCGCATCGCGAACGCCCCGAGCATCTGGTGGAAGTCGATCCTGCCGAGATTTCCAGCGAGGTCGAGGTATGAAGCATCTCTACGCGAATCTCTACACCTGGAGCGCGATTCTCGCGATTGTGTTCGCCTCAGTTGTTGGCGATGTGCGGCTGTCGCGCGCCATGAAGCAGGTCGGGGATGTCGGTGCCTTGCGCCGGCGCCAAGGCTTGTGGACCGTAATCGTGCGGGTCCTGGGTAATCAGAATTTCGTTCTCGGTGTCGCGGCCATGGCCGTAGCATTCTTCAGCCTGCTGTTCGCGCTCTCCTGGGGAGACGTGAGCCTCGTCGCCCCCGCCGCCGCTTCCCTCACCTTCATCGGCAACGCCTTCGCCGCCAAAATCTTCCTGCATGAACGAGTGGATCAGCGGCGGTGGATCGCCGCGGTGCTGGTCGCAGGGGGCGTGGCCTTGCTGGCGGGGTAAGAAGAGGAGTTACCAGCCGAGGCAGCGATGCGGTTCGGGACACCTACCTCCCAGCGTGTCAGAAGTGGTTTCCTCCCATTTGCAATTCCCGTACGGAACACGAGACAATGCCGCATGAATGTCAGGCCGTCGCTTGTTGTCATTGCGGCGCTCGCGCTTGCCGCTTTGGATCTCGGAGTTGCGCAGAGCAAGGCAGGCCCGTCGTCAAAAATACTCGCGCTTGAGAGTAAGTGGAATGAAGCTTACAAGCACGGCGATGTCGCCGCCATGGAGTCGCTGTTGGCCGACGATTTTGTCATCACGGTTGAGGATGGTAGCACCTTCAGCAAATCCGGATACATTGCGCACAACGCAGATTCCGCGCTGCACGTGGAAATTTCAGACATGGCAGAAATCAAAGTCAGGATGCACGGCAATGTCGCGTTGTCACTGCGGCCTATCATGAAAAAGGGACATCCAATGGTAAGCTTTATGAATCGCGCGACCGTGCCACCGATGTGTGGATGAGAAACGCGAACGGCGGGTGGCAAGTCATCGCGGCCCACTACAGTATTCCAGCCAGGCAATAGGAAGGTTTGAGTTTCACGGTTCCCACCCGTCGGGAACCGCGACCGCCTAGTCGAAAGAGTTCCCCTTTTTCGCCAGGACGTGAACTCGTGGACTGAAAGACTTTACTCACACCGGTCGAAAATTTACATAATTACTCCGGAGCCCACGCAAGCCGCCCTCCCAAATCCATCCGGTAATCCCCCTAGACCCCCAATTACCCGCCGTGGCAGGCACCAGCTGCTCTGGAGAACGAAACGCTAACTCCTAGATAAAACGGCATTACCGTGCCTGGCCCGCAACCGGGCGCCGGAAGCCGGGTTTGGCCTCCGACCGGCCCGGCTGTTCCCTCACCCAACTCTGTGCCCTTTGGAGAGCCCTCTCCCCCAGTAAGGATGGCACGTGGAGTGCTATTGGCATGGTGGGCCTGCTTGCGGGGGCATTGTCTCGTAGCGCATGCCAAGGAGACCAGGAATCGCCCTTCGCGGGAGGAGTAAGAAGGCAATGATTCCAATCCGGGTCATTTCTTTTCTGTTGTTTGCGGCTTGCGCGGCATTGTGCCAGCAGCTTCAGGAGAAGCCTGCATCGAGCTCACTTCCTGATGCTCCGTCGGTACAGGCTTCCGCCGAACCAGACACATTTCGGACGTTGGCGGCCTCGCCTTTGACGCTTGCTGCGGTTGGCGCTGATGGCCGTTTGACACGCGCATTCGAACTGGCAAACGCCGCTCGCCCTGCGCAACCCCGCTTTGCCCTTCTCGACTCAGTCGAGCCTGTTCAAAAAGAGTCCGGCGATTTCTTTGATAAGCACCTGTATCCGTCGTTGCTGAAACGGCACCTAAATTATCATCCCGCATCCAGCGACAGTTTGATGGGCCGGGCGACCTATGCCGCCTCGCGCATTTTTGTCACCGACGATTCCGGCAAGAGCAGGCTGAACACCTCGTATTTTATAGGCGTGCTGACCTCAGCCGCTATCCACACCGCCTACCGTCCCTATTGGACACGCTCACCTTCGCAACCGTTCAACGATTTTGGTTCCACGATTGGCAACGACGCCGGCATGAACCTCTTCCACGAGTTTGGCCCCGGTCTCCAGCAACTGATGAAAAGCCACGCCCCAAAATTCGTTTCCAGGATTGAAGATCGGCTCGGCGCAACGGCAAAGTGACGCTAGAGCTGGGTTCCTATCATCATTCATGATTAGTACTTGTCGTCATTCACTTCAATCCAGTAACCATCGGGATCCTGGAAGTAGATTTGCCGCACTCCGTCCGGACGGGCGGAAATTTTGCCATCCCCTTTGAAGTTGCGATATTTCACCTGCATCTGATCGAGGTGAGTCATAAAGTCCGGCAGCGATGCCACCCGGAAAGCGGAGTGAACATCAATGTCATGCCGCGCGGCTTCCGTGGCGCCTCCCACTGCATGGAGTTGCTGGTGCGCGCCGCTGCGAAACCAGATATGCCGGCCGTCTTTGAACGGGTCGGGGATTCTTTCGAGGCCCACCACCTTTTCATAGAACTCGACACTCTTCGGCAGATCACGCACAAACACCGTGGTGTGATCCAGTTCGGGTCTGTTTGCCGCCGCCGATTGCGAAAAAAGCCAAGAACCCGGCAGAAAGAGATGTAGGGACAGGAGCAAGGCAATCGCGATTTTTCCCACCGTTTTTCTCATGGCTGGGAATCCTACAATAGACAACTGCGGAGTGAAAGATAAAAGCTGGTAAGCGAACGGCGGTCCTGTCAAGATCCAACGGTTGATCTTGTTCTCCTAACCACCTGATTCAGCATAAGATTCACTCGTCATGGGAGTGCCGGCCGTGGCCAGCGAAAACGGCCGCAGGCCCACTGGAATCCTCACCTCTCAGGAACGAATGTTGCGGACATGGTGGTCGAAGTTGGGTTACGTTACGGAACACTACTTAGAGATCAAGTGCGGGCTTCCGCCGGAAACCCGGGACGACAACATCGCCAAAATGGCGGAGTGGCTGCTGCAGAATCATCGAGCAGTGATCTGATGAACCGTGCATGACAGCTTGCTACAGAAGGCAGAGTTCTCGTGATACCCTACGACCGCCATCTCACCGGGTTAACGTCGAGCCTTAAGGAGAGCAGCGGATCTTCCACTGGCGCGGTCCATTCAATGATTGAGGCTAAGAAGCACAACGTGAAGAAGGCCCTCATATTCGGCAGCTTCTTCGTCGCACACTCGGCGGCGCAATTCTGGTCGTGGGCTTATGCATTGCGCAATAGCACGGCCAGTCAGTTCTGGGCCATACTTTCGGCGCCGCTCGTCCAGTTGGCCGGATTTTTCGCAAGTCAGTATTTCTGGATTGTAGCGGAGCTCAATAGTCTGTTGTGGGCCGCGGCATTAAGTTTTGTCGTTTTTCAATTTTTTATGGAGCCGTGAAGTACCTGATCCTGTACAGGACGGGCCTTCCCTCGTTAAGCAACCTTCTTCACTCGTGTTCCGAAAACCATGCTCTTCGGCGTGAGCGCGTTTGCGACTGCATGGCCGGCTTGATCGGACGCGCTGGCCGGCGGTAAGCGATAGAAGCTGTTGTTCAGCTCAACCGTCTCAAAGTGCCGGACATAGAAATCCAGGAGTTTGGTGGCGGGCGTCTTTTAGAACGGCCCTTTCCAGTGCTTGGAGTGGAAGCCCGAGGTGCCGATGCGGATGTCGCAGGTCATTCACAGAAATGGATGACTGCGAAAAGGAGAGTGTTGGCAAGCTTTCGCATTCGAGTAAACATTTTTGCAACGAGTGCTGAAAGCAACACCGAGGCCGAATTTCTGCCTTGGCGTTGGGACCTGACTATTTAAAGAGGCGCATGTTAAAGAGACGCATGAGGCCGGTGGCAGGGAGATCGGGGACGAGGAATTTGGAATCCTTCACCCCCGCCGCGTACGTCAGAGCTTCCGCGGCCAGATATCCGCTACGAACGGCGCCTTCCATCGTCGCGGGCCAGCCGGTGGCGGTCCAATCGCCGGCCAGAAAAACGCGCGGCCACAAGGTTGCCGCCGGCGGTCGGTACGCATCAATGCCCGGACGGGGTGAGTAGGTTGCATGCACTTCCTTAATCACCGTGGACTTTATTAACTTCGCGTCACGGGCCGCCGGGAAAAATTCGTGCACTTCGCCGAGCGCGAGGTCAACGATGTCGGCGCGCGATTTTTCGATCAAGCTCTTGGACGAGCTTACGACCAGTTCTATATAGCTGCGTTCAATTTTTACGCCATCTCCCGTCAGCACGCGGCTGGGTTGCAGCCGCGATTTATGAAACATCCACTGTACGGTTCGATCGAGCAACACCGCGTGATCGAGATCGGAAATCTGGCGATCGAACCACAGGTGAATACCGGTGATTGGAGAGCCTTCGAAATGGCTCAACAATTCCCGTAAGTGCGCGCTCTCGGGAGTTTCAGGAAGCATGCGTTCGAGACCGTCGAAGGGCAGCGCGAGCAGAAGATAATCGAACGCCTCTTCCCTTTCGCTGGTCTTATTGATGAACTTCGGATCCAAGACCGTGGGGGCGGTGAACTTCAGGTGGGCTTTTGCAGCTTCCAGTTGAAATGTGCTGACCGGAGAACGAAGGTGCAACTCACCTCCGCGCGCGCGGATGTAATCACCTGCGGCGTTGTAGAGATCCGTCAGAGGAATAGTTGGCACGCCCATGTGCCGCGCCGCCGGAGACTTCATCGACTCGCGCACAACCTGCGCCGCGTAAGGAATGGAAATTCGATCGAGATCTTCGCTTAGCGCACTGACCAGGATCGGCTTCCAGAAACGCTCAATTGCGCGCGGAGTCTGTCCGTAGTGCTCGAGCCAATGCGCGAAGGGTTGCCCGGTGTCGCGTTGTGTGGTCAGCGTAAGCGGAAGCAGCGCGCGAGCAATCGCGAGCTTGTCTGCGGCATTCAAGAACGGAAAGCGCAGAAACGAAGGCACAGTGTGCAGTGGAGCAGGTAATGGAGATGTATGCATTACCGACGCACGCCCGCCTGGCTCGATGAACGTCATCTGGTCGTACCAGCGAATTCGATCTTGCACTCCGATGCGCTCATAGAACTCGACCAGATTGGTGCAGCAGCGAAACAGCACATGCTGGCAGTTGTCGATGACTTCGCCCGTTCCAGGATGCTCGTACGATGACGCTCTGCCGCCGAGAAACGGACGCTTCTCGAAGAGGGTGACGCGGAGTCCAGCTTCGGCGAGCGCGCATCCGGCTGCAAGGCCCGCGAGACCGCCTCCGGCTACCGCGACGGTGGGTTGTCTTGGACTTGAAGTCATTCGAGGAAACTTGAAGTCAGCTTATCAATATCTGGTCAATCAAAGGCAGATGAACGATCTGAGTCATCACAACAGGCGTTGCAGAAATCCTCTACCGAGAATACGCAGCTTCTCGGAAACGGTCAGGCTGACCTTACCGCTGAACACGTCGTACTGACGGTCGGTAATCTCCTGGAGCAGCTTGCGGTAAATATTCACCAGGACCCAGAGACCAGGCTGACTGTCTTCTGCGATCATTGGAATCAGTTCGTCCCCGGCTTTGTAGAACTCACGGGCGCGGTCGGCCTCCAGGTTCAGCAGCGGACGAAAACGCGCGGGATCGGGTGCCGTGAGCAGATCAGAAGCGGTGAGACCGAACTTCGCCAGGTCTTCCTCGGGAAGATAAACGCGTCCCATGGCGGCGTCTTCCTTGACGTCGCGAATGATATTTGTAAGTTGGAATGCGAGGCCGCAGCGTTCGGCCAGGGGCTCGGCCGCGGGATCGCGATAGCCGAAAACGTGAATACAGACTAGACCCACGACCGAAGCCACACGGTAACAATAAAGCTGCAAATCTTCGAAGGTCTTGTAATGAACCGGAAGGCTCGCGGTGGAACGTGCGAAACCCGGTTCGTCCTCGAGCTCTGAAGTAGTCTCGATGTCCATAGCCGTGCCTAATGCGAGCTCGTCGAGCAGGCTGGCTGGGATTTGATATCTGCGCTGTGCGTCTGTCAGGGCCAGCAGAATTGGATCATCGGTGGGCTCGCCTTGTTGAGCGCGGTGCAGAGCGTCGAGCCAGGCCTCGAGCTTTAAGCGGCGCTCTTCGAGCGGAAGGTTGCTATCGTCGGTGATGTCATCGCAGCGGCGCATGAAAGAGTACACAGCGCACAGGGCTTCCCGCTTGTGACGTGGCAATACGAGAAAGGCGTAGTAAAAATTCTTTGCAGCCGAACGGGTTATGCCGCGGCACACGGAATATGCCATGGCTACCTGCGGCGGAGCGGGGCTCCATGGAGCGAAGGCTGGTTGGGCGCCGGCGCTCATATTCGTTGCCCTCGTCGTTTCACGAGCAGCTTTCCCAGAGCGGCGCGCGCTACTAGCGCCAGTTTGCGCGGCTTGGAAATGGCCGGACGTTGTCCCAAGACAGCAAACTTCTGCCGCTCGATCGAGTTCAGAATTTCCTGGCCGCCGCGGCTAAAGAGTTCGAGGTCGATGGCGAGTTCCCGGTCGACTTTTTCTACGAGCGGCAGACCGCGATGGAACCACTGGCGGGCGCGCTCAACCTCAAACTTCATCATCTCGCGGAAGGCGTGAGTGTTGCGGTTCGAAGCGATGTCGTCTTCGCTCACCCCGAACCGGCGAAGGCTCTCGATCGGCAGGTAAATGCGGCCTTTGGCGTAGTCGACGCTCAGGTCTTGCCAGAAATTTGCCAACTGCAGCGCGGTGCAGGTGAAATCGGAAAGCTGTTGGCGTTCGGCGTCACTGTAGCCGCAGAGGTGGAGCACAAGATGGCCGACTGGGTTGGCCGAATAACGGCAGTATCCGAGCAGATCATCAAAGCTCTCGTAGCGCGTGACGGTTTGATCCTGGCGGAAGGCACGCAGCAGGTCAGAGAATTCCTGCTTGGGAATATTGAACGTTTCAACTGTTTCCGCCAGCGCGACAAAGACCGGATGCTTGGGATGGCCGTCATAGCAGGCATTCAATTCGGCTTCCCACTGGTTGAGCAATGCCAACGCGGCCCCAGTGTCTCCGACTTCGTCACCCAAATCATCGGAGATGCGGCAGTAGGCGTAGACATTGCAGAAGTGCTGGCGCAGGCGGCCAGGAAGAAACCAGGTGGCGACGGAAAAATTCTCGTAATGGCTGCGCGCCAGACGGCAGCAGTATTCGCGGGCTTGCTCGGGCGACGGTGCGGTAGCGGGGATCGCGTAGTCGGCAGGGAGGCGACTCCAGCCGAGCGAGGCAGCGGGTGCGGTCGCAACTTGGGAGTGGGTGCTGACCATGCGATTCATAGTTTAAACGCACCCCGAAGACCGCCGAATCCCGAGCATCGTGAGAACTCCTTGCGAGGACAAAGGAGCTGAATAAATGCATGGGTCCTTTGCTTCGCTCAGGATGACAGTTCCCCTCTCAGTCAACACTTCTGGGGAACGGGAAAATCAATGCCCGGGGATGATGGCGGTCTTGATATCACCGCCGCGGTTCAGCATGTGGCGGAGCACTTGCTGCAAACGCGACAGTGGAGCCTCCCCGGTGATGTAGTCGGTGGGACGAATCTTTTTCGCTGCGATCAATCCAAAAGCGCGGCGCACGGTCTCGGGGGTGTGATGGAACGTGGCCTTAAGCGTAATCTCAGAGTAATGCAGGCGGTTGGTGTCGAGCTGGACTTTAGTACCGCTGGCGCAGCCTCCGAAGAAGTTTACGGTGCCGCCTTTGCGTACCATTTCAATCGCCCACTCCCACGCTTCAGGCCGGCCCACCGCCTCGATCACGACATCGCAACCGCGCTTCTGCGGTGAGAGCGCCTTGACCGCATCCACTACGTTCGTCACCTTGGTGGTCTGGATGATTTCATGCGCACCCATATGTTTGGCGGCCTCGACTTGCCCGTCGCGCTTCACCACGGCAATCACGTTGCAACCGATCGCCCGCGCTACCTGCACGAACATCAGCCCAATCGGTCCGCCGCCAATGATTCCTACCGTGTCGCCAATCTCTACCCCGGTTTCGTGCAGCCCGCGCAACACACACGCCAATGGCTCGGTCATGGCGGCGTCTTCAAAGCTGACGTTGGGTGGAATCACCAACATGTTGGCTTCGACAATACGTTTCGGCACCCGGATATATTCCGCGTAAGCGCCGTTGTTGAAGAGTAAATCTTCGCACAGGTTCTCCTGGTGCTTGGAGCAGTAAAAACACATCTGGCACGGCGCGGAGTTCAGCGCGACCACGCGCATGCCTTTTTTGAAGCCATTCACGCCGGCGCCCACTTCCTCGATTACGCCTGCCAGTTCGTGGCCGAACAGCGCCGGAGGCATTATCATGCGGGCGTGATACCCACGCTGGTACACCTTGAGATCGGTGCCGCAGGTAAGAGCAACCTGCACCTTGACCAGAACTTCGCCATCCCCGACGCGGGGAATGGGCACTCTTTCTATCTTCAGATCTTCTTTGCCGTACAAGACGGCGGCTGTCATTTGTCCGTTCACTGCTTACTTCCTTCCCAGGCGTTTCGTTCCCAGGCACTACCAGGCTGAATCACGATCTTCATCGACGAAGGCTGCGGATGGGCCGCCAAGTCCAAAGCCTGCCCACTTTCCATCAGCAGGAACCGGTGGCTGATAAGTCGTCCCAGGTCCATCTCCCGGCTCATCACAAAACGAACAGACTGTTCTTGTAAATCGACCGAAGCGCTATAAGAACCAACCAGCGTTTTCTCTTCCACACAAATGGCGGCCGGATCAATCACAGCCTCGCCATGCACAGTCTGCGCAAAAAGCAACACTCGTCCTCCGGGACGGGCCGCATCCATGGCGGTTCGGATCAGGTTATTTCCGCCTACCGCCAAAATGACCGCGTCCGCTCCTCGACCGTCCGTAAGCTCGCGAATGTGCTGAACTGCATCCTTGCGCGATGCATCAAGTTTACGCTCTAAACCGAAGCTTTCCCCTATTTTAAGCCTCTCAGGATACAAATCGGAAGTAACCACCACAGCTGCAGCCCTCTGTGCCAACACGCTCAGAATAATGCCAATGGGACCTTGGCCGATCACGAGCACGGTCTCACCCGGCTGCAAGCGGAGCGCCTCGATCCCTTTCATGCAGGTGTTTACCGGTTCGACGAAGCAAGCTTGCTCAAACGAGACGCCGTCAGAAATGCGGACGGTGCCGCGCTTCACAATCCAATCCATGACTCGAACGTACTCCGCGAAGCCACCGCCGGAAGGCTCGAATCCAGCCGTGCAGCCGATTTTCTTGTAGGTCTCGCACTGGGCGAAGGTTTTGTGCTGGCAGTAATAGCATTCACGGCAAGGAATGTGATGAAAGACAACGACGCGATCTCCGGGCTGAAAATCGCGGACTCCCGCGCCCACTGCGGCCACCACGCCGGAAGTTTCATGGCCGAAGATGCGGGGAGCGGAATGTGACCCAGTTGCAATTTTCTTCAAGTCGGTCCCGCAGACGCCGCAGGTATGAACCCGCACCAGCAATTCTCCAGCGCCGAACGCAGGCACCGGGACGGTTTCAAGGCGAACATCATTCACACCGCGATAAACGGCTGCATGCATCGTGGAGGGGATGCTTCCCTTCGATTCTTCGATGGCGATTTGTCCGGCAATGGACATTCTCAGATTAGATGCGATGCAGCGTCCCAGCGCTTCAGTTGCCCGTGCTGCCGACTGAACCTCGCGCGCCAGAAGCTCCACTGTTTTTTGCGGCTCGCGGGTCGGTATTCGTGATGTTCACCTGTACCGTCATCGAGTCCAGGTACGGCGATTCGGAGGGCGTGAAGTGATACGCCATCACTTTCAGCACAACATAAAAACCGTCCACCTTGATAATGCGCTCGGTAAGCACCGGCACTCGGGCGAATTTTCCCGGGTCCAGCCACCACGCGTTATTCACCGGGTCGTCACGTGGGATCTGCGAAGCCATCAGTACGTTGGCGTACGTACGATGCTGCAAGTCGGCTAATTTCTCCTCCCAGGAAACGATCTGAATATCCCCTTCGACATGCAGCGGAGCAAGGCATAGGACATAGCGGTCGTTGCCGCGCACGTCTTTGATTGGTTCGCAATAGACCGGGTTCTGTGGAGTGAGCCGTGCCTCAAAAGTCTTTCCCGTAACGCGCGTCGCGCCGTGGCGAAAGCTTTCCACGTAGAGCAGTGGCGGCGCTGTGGTTTGCGCCCAAAGCTGGCACGCGAGCGCCGTGCTCAAGATCGTCCAACACCGGAGCATTCGAATCATGGTCAATCTCGTTCCGAAACCTTTGGGACCGAGTTCACGATCATTCAACTAGAGTCATTGTCGATGATAGAAGTGGCACTCGGCTATTAACTCCCCGGTCACCGCACGTGAACCTTCTCGCTGCTCCCCATCTCCCGGCCCTTGGGTTCGAGCTCATGAGTTTCCAGCCAGCGGCAGAGGGCATTCGAGGCGCGCGCACTGTTTCGCGCCAGTCGCACCACACGCTTCCACATCCAAGGACGCACGGCCGCGAACAGCGCAAAGCTGGCAGCGCGAAACTCTCCGTTGGGTCGGATAAAGCGCTGCATGGGCGGCACGACGAAATCGAACTCGTCGGAGATAGCCTTTACCGCCGCGAAGCGCAGGCCTCGCGCTTGTGCGCCGCGCGCCACTGCCGCCGCTTCCATGTCAACGGCTTGTGCAGAGTACGCACGCGCCAGCTCGGATTTTTGCCGTGGATCAGCAACGGAGGGAAAGCTCACCAACGCACCCTGACCCTCGCCTGTATCAATCCGGCTGCCGTCCCGGGCATCGATCACTTGGCGCGGATGCAAGATGTCGCCCATTTTCAAGGTCGCATTCAAGGCTCCCGCGAAGCCCACCGAATAAATAACTTCCGGCGAGAACAGTGCAATTACCGCTTCCGTGGCGCGGCGCGCAGCTTGTTCGCCAATGCCTCCGCAGACGAGCACAGTCGAGTCGTTCTCAAAAAAACGGAAATGACACCCCTGATACTCTCGGTCGCTGCGCCGCCAAGTCCTGATCAGACGCTTAACCTCGCGTTCGAACGCTACGACCATCGCCACTTTACGCATAACCATTGACCCGGAACCACTCCGTCGCTCGTCGGAGCGCGGATTCTATGGGAACGATCTTCCAGCCCAAATCGCGCTCGGCTTTGTCGGAGCTAGCAAACATTTTCTTCGCTCCCATGCGGACAGTGTCAATCGTGGCGCGAGGCTCACGGCCGCGCAGGCGGCCAGTTACCATTTCATCCGCTATGCCCGCTGCATAGGCGAATATATAGGGTAGTTTCAGTATTGGAGAAGGCAACCCGGTAATCTTTGCCAGCTTATCGAGAATCTGTTTCAGCGTCAGGTTCTCACCGCCGAGGATATAGCGTTCGCCACTCTTTCCTTTTTCCAAGGCTGTAACATGCCCGCGAGCGCACTCTCTGACATCCACGAGATTCAGTCCCGTTTCCACGTAGGCGGGAAATTTTCGCTTGAGGAAGTCGACCACGATCCTGCCGGTGGGTGTAGGTTTGACGTCCTGATCCCCCACGGGAGTGGTTGGATTCACGACCACCACCTCGAGGCCGCTGCGGCCTGCTTCAAGCGCGAGCTGCTCGGCCATGAACTTTGAACGCTTGTAGTGGCCGATCATATCCGCCAGCGACACCGGGGAATCTTCATTCGCTGGATAGCCGTTACGGGTGAATCCAATGGTGGCTACGCTCGAGGTGTAGACCACGCGGCGCACGCCGTTCTTGCGCGCGGCTTCCAGGATGGCGCGTGTACCTTCCACGTTCGAACGGTACATTTCATTGGGATCGCGCACCCACAGGCGGTAATCCGCGGCCACATGGAAAACCACGTCGCAACCAGCCATAGCTTTCTCGAGCGATGCCGGATCACGCAAATCGCCGAGGGCATGATCGGCCCTCAGTCCTTCAATATTTCTTAGATTGCTGCTGGAGCGCACCAGCAGGCGCATGTCCGCCCCGTAATCTGCGAGCACGCGGGCAACGTGGCTGCCTAAGAATCCCGTGGCGCCTGTGACGAAAGCTAGCATTCAGCACTTAGCATTCAGCCAATACGTGCCGTTGGTTGACGGAAGGAAAATCCTGCAGAATATTCCTGGCTGAGTGCTGAGTGCTGACTGCTAATTACTCCCCGACGCTGCCATTATCTTCGCGTAAGCCGTGAACGCGAGCAGCGGGAAATACTGCCGGTAGAGGTGATACATGAGGTAGAAGACGCACGGGAAGCCGGTTCCGGTGAAATACGGTTCATCCCACGATCCGTCTTTCTTCTGCGTGCGCAGCAGGTAGGCAATGCCTCGTGCGACCGAATCGCTGCGGGTGTCGTTCGCCGCGAGCAATCCCAGGATCGCCCAGGCAGTTTGCGAGCAAGTACTCGGGCCCACACCTCGGGTGCTGGGATCGTCATAAGAACCGCAGGTCTCGCCCCATCCGCCATCGGGATTCTGCACCATTCGCAACCATTCGGCTCCCTGTTGGATGCAGGGTTCGTGAAGGTCCAAGCCGATAGCTTCCAGTCCGCGCAGCACCAGTGCCGTACCATACACATAATTCACGCCCCAGCGGCCGAACCAGCTTCCGTCAGGCTCCTGCTCCTTGCGGATGAATGCTATGGCACGCTTGACGGCTGGATGGCTCTGGTCATAGCCATAGGTCGCCAGCATTTCCAGGATGCGGCCCGTAATATCGACCGTAGGCGGATCGAGCATGGCATTGTGGTCGGCGAACGGAATGTGCTGGAACACCATTTTATCGTTGTCTTTGTCGAAAGAGGCCCAGCCGCCGTTCTTGCACTGCATCGACAAGATCCAGTCCATGGCGCGCTGCACCGATTCGCTCTGGTAGCGTCCATTAGGGTGCTCGACCCGGCTCAACCCCAGACACACCATTGCGGTGTCATCAACGTCGGGGTAGAACTCATTGTTAAACTCGAAGTACCAGCCAGCCGGCTGCCCGCTCCTGTTCTTTACTTTCCAATCGCCAGCCTTGCGGACCTGCTTTTGCAGCGTCCAGTCGGCGGATTTCACCATTCGCGGATCATTCGCGGGCACTCCACTTTCGCCGAGAGCGAACATGGCATAAGCGGTGTCCCACACAGGTGAGGTGCAAGGCTGCATGCGGAAGGTGTCGCCTTCTTCGATGCCCAACTTTTCGAATTCGTCTAGCGCCCGGATCAATTGAGGATCGTCCGCCGAGTAGCCCAGGCAGCGCAATGCGATGATGGCGTTCATCATAGCGGGATAGATCGCGGCCAACCCGTCGCTCATCTCGAAGCGCTCGAGCATCCATTTTTCGGCCTTCCTGAGTGCAATCGAGCGCAGGGGCCGTATGTGCACGCGCTCAAACCAATGCGTCATGCGGTCGAGGACCAGGAAGAAATTGCGCCACGACACCAGCTTTTTATTCCAGTGCAGGTGCATCCTCGACTTTTCCATGCCCCCGACGAAGAGCTCTTCCACGCCCATTTCTCGCGGAATCTTCTTGAAGGGCTTTTTGGCGTAGCAAATGGAAAGCGGCACCAGTATGGCGCGCGACCAGGAAGAAATTTCGTAGATGTTGAACCAGAACCAGTTGGGAAACAGCACGATCTCCGGCGGAATCGCGGGGACCGCATCATAATCATACTGTCCGAAGAAGCAGAGATATATCTTGGTGAACGTATTGACTTCGGTGACGCCGCCCAGATCAAGAATCTTTTTCCGGGCGCGGGCGAGGGCGGGATGATCGGCACTGTACCCCGCGAGCTTGAGGCCGAAATAGGCTTTCACTGAAGCGCTGACGTTCGAGGGACCGTCCGCGTAGATGCTCCACCCTCCATCTTCGTTCTGATGGCGAAGAATGTGATTGGCCGCCTTCTGGAATCGCTCCTGGCTGCCGGTCCCCAGAAGCATGTGCAGCAGAATGTAGTCAGACTCGAGGGTGGTATCGGCTTCCAGTTCGCCGCACCAGTAGCCGTCTTCATGCTGCTGCGAGAAAAGATATTTACGGGTGGCATCGATGCTGACGGCAACGCGGCTGGCTAGGTCGTCAATTTTGCCGAAGCGAAGTTGGGGTGCGGATGTAAGGCTGGACTCGGGGGAGTTTGTATCCATCAAATTCACAGCTCCGTCAGTCAGCGGTCGCGCTCGCGGGAGCGGCTGCGATGGCCTCAACGATCTCCGGCGGTAGGCCAAAGCGTACGTTTTCAGGCATTACTTCCAGTTCTTCCACGTTACCGAAACCCTTGGAATCGAGGAATTTCACTACTTCTTCGACTAAACATTCGGGCGCTGAGGCGCCGGCCGTCAGGGCGATGGTCTTCACGTTCTCAAGCCAGTCGGGCTCAATGTCACTGCAACTGTCGATGAGATGCGCATTTGTGCCCAGATTCCGTGCGACCTCTACCAGGCGGTTGGAATTGGAACTATTCTCCGAACCTACGACCAGCAGCAGGTCGGCATCCGAGGCCACATGCTTGACGGCGACCTGGCGGTTCTCGGTGGCGTAACAGATATCCTGCGCCGCCGGTCCCTTGATGTTGGGGAACTTTTTCTGCAGCGCCGCGATGATGTCTTTGGTTTCGTCCAGGCTCAACGTTGTCTGGGTCAGGTAAGCGACGCGGTCAGGATTCGGTACGGTGAGCGATTCCACCTGCTCGGGCGAGCCCACAACCTGCGTCACTAGCGGAGCCTCTCCCAGTGTTCCAATGACTTCATCATGATCGTGGTGTCCAATCAGGATGAGTGAATAGCCTTCTTTCGCGAACTTCACGGCTTCGACGTGGACCTTGGTCACAAGCGGACACGTCGCATCAATCACGCGCAGACCACGCGCCGCGCTTGCTTCCCGGACTTCGGGTGAAACTCCGTGAGCGCTGTAAATTACGCGCTCGCCATTGGGAACTTCCTCGACACTGTCGACGAAGATTGCGCCCTTGCCCTGCAATTCTTCCACCACAAAACGGTTATGGACAATCTCCTTGCGCACATAAATCGGCGGACCAAACGCCTCAAGCGCGATGCGGACAATATCAATGGCTCGCACCACTCCCGCGCAAAAACCCCGAGGTTTAAGGAGAAGTACCGTTTTGCCGTTGCTGTTTGCCAGATTGTTACTCATCGTTGCAGGCACTCTAAGCTTGCTCCTGTCTTCATTCCAGCGCCCTAAGACTTCAAATAGCCATCATCTTTCGATGTGTACCGCGCCTTGGGATGCGGCAAATTGGGTCACTACATCCTGACCATAGGGTACATATATCCCATCGTGATCATTGTATATAAACTATCCGGAAGCGTCCCACTGGTCAACGTAAGCCACAGAAAGTGCGTGGATTAGCAGTGAAAGGCGAAACTCAGCAGTGAATGGGATTGCTCGAACGGATTGATGCGCTTCGGTGACAAATCGACGTGGAGTTCACCGTACGAAGCTCTCGCCAGCCCCGGTGAGACAATTTGTCATCCGCGACTCGGCGTTTTTGCCGAGACCCTTCGTGATCGTTTCGACATTGAAATTCATTCCTTCGAGCACTATCTGGAAATTTTCAGCCTCACCGTTGAACAGCGAGCAACCGGGAAAGTGTCGCACCTAGGAAACGTTACCGGAAGCTGCCACCTTCACCCATTCGTTTTGATCATCTGCTCGGCGTGCTTCCGCGAGGTCTCGGTTAACTTCGCGCCGCTCAACATCCGGGCTACTTCCTCAGTGCGCTCGTCGCCGCTGACGGCTCGGATGCTGGTGCGGAAACGGCCGGCCGAGTCCTTTTTCTCGATCACGTAGTGATGGTCGGCGAAGGTGGCGATTTGCGGCAGGTGGGTGACACAGAGCACTTGATTGGCGCGTGCCAGCGCCTTAAGTTTTTTGCCCACGGCTTCGGCTGCGCGACCTCCAATGCCGCTGTCGATTTCGTCGAAGACCAGCGTGCGCTGTGGAGATGATCGTGGGCTTCCCGCTCTCTTCGCGGGCGAGGGCACCCGCGCCACACTTTCCTTTTTGCTCGCGGTCGAAGTATCGGTTTCGACGCTTACTTTTAGCGCAAGCATCAGCCGAGAAAGCTCGCCGCCAGATGCCATGTGCTCCAACTGCCGGAGCGGCTCGCCAGGATTGGTCGAGATCATGTAGACAATTTGATCGATCCCCATTGGAGACCAGTTCCCGTCCTCTTCCGAAGTTGTGATCTCGATGCGAAACGCCGATTTCATGGCCAGATCGTTGATCTCGGCCTCGACCAGTTTTTCCAGCCTGCGCGCCGCATCGCCACGCTTTTTCGAAAGAGCACGCGCAGCGCCCAGATACGCAACTGACGCCTTGGTTAAGTCAGCGCGAAGCTGGTGCAGGATTTCATCCTTGTTCTCGACGTCAGAGAGTTTAGTTGCGACCTCAGCCCCGAAAGCAATCACCGCGTCCAGGGTCGGGCCATACTTTCGCTTCAGGCGGTCGATTAAGGCCAGGCGGTCTTCGACTTCCGCCAAATGTTCAGGCGATGCCTGAATGCCCCCGGCGTAATCGCGCAGAGTCGCTCCTATATCCTCCACACTGATGCGTGCCGTCTCTACTGCGGCCAGTGCATCCTGAAACTTGGGCTCGTATCGGGAGAGCTCTTCGATTTGCTTCTGCGCGGCCCGTAACGACGATGAAGTCGAAGCATTGCCCTCATACAGCAGATCGAAGGCGTTCATGGCGGCGTTATAGATTCTTTCGGCGTTGGCCAAAACCCGCTTCTCGGTTTCGAGGCGCTCGTCTTCTTCGGGCTGCAGCTTGGCTTGTTCGATCTCACGCTTCTGGAAGATCCACAGATCCAGTAAACGCAGGCGATCCTGCTCATTGCGTTCAAGCTCTTCGATGTGAGCCCGGATCCCCTTCCAGCGGGCAAACGTCTCAGACACCGACTCCGTCTTACTGCCGGCAAACGCGTCGAGTAGCGATAATCGCGCGGGACCATCGAATGCCAGAATGGATTCGTTCTGCGCGTGGATCGTTGCCAAATGCGGCGCCAGTTGCCGCAGCACAGCCACGGTTGCCGGCTGATTGTTGACGAACACGCGGCCCTTACCTCCCGTTGCAATTTCCCGTCTCAGAATGAGTGAACCGTCATCCGACTCGTCAAGGCCGTTGGCTGCAAGCGTTTCAGCTAAAGGTTTTTCCGCTGGGCCCTCGCCCTGAAACACGGCTGAGATCACGGCGCGGTCTGCGCCTGCACGGATCACGTCACTGGAGGCTTTTTCTCCAAGAAGAAGTGCTAGAGCGTCGATCAGAATGGATTTTCCGGCCCCGGTCTCACCGGTCAACAGGTTCAGACCGGAGGCGAACTCCACTGCCACATTGTCGATGACCGCGTAGTTCTCGAGTCGCAGTTCAACCAGCACGAGCCGTCCTGCACTTAGAAAGTCGAGATGACTAAGTTGAGCGCAGCATAGCATGAAAGCAGTGGCCGGCGGTTAGTGATCGGTGGAGGGAAAAAGGCCACGGCCGAAGCCGTGGCTTTCCCATGCGACCTCTCCTGGAAAATAGACGCTAAACAGCCTTGCGGAGGGTATCGGCGCTGTCGCGCTCGGAAACGGCACCGACGGTGCAAGTCTTGCAGCCAGCCGCAGCCTCTTTGCGACGTTGGCGCAAGCGGCTCTGGAAAGTATCCCAGCGGCCGCCGATGCCGACCGCACTGTTGCTGATCTCCACCGTGTCAGTCCCTGCCGGAATAATTCGATCAGTAGTAGTCGTGCTGCGTTCAATATCGCCCGATTCCGATCCTGCAGCCCGGCCCAACGAGGCGCTTCCGGTTGTCGTGCAGGCCGGACTGCCTTCCATTTGCTTGGTCGTCGGGGTGATATTGCGATCGGTGCCCATACGATGCATCACCGGCCCGCTCTCCCACTTTGAGCGGTAGCGCTTCTCGTACTCTGACCACCCTTGTTCCGACTCCAGGTTTGACTCGTTGTACGGCGGGAAGCTTTCTATTTGTTCTTTGGTAAGGCCGACCTCAAAGTCATTTTCGTGTTCCACTGACGCCTTGAGACTATCCGCCGGCACCAGGAACCTCTCACTGGATAGCCAGCCTCCCGTATCGACTACTACGTAACGGATGAGTCCGGTGGAATGGTCGAAAATCACATCTTCGACCTTGCCCAGCTTCTCGTCATCGACGCCATACAGCTTCGCGCCGCGGATATCCTCCGCCGCTTCCGAACTGTCTGAAAAACGGTAGTTTCGTAGCAGTCCACAATGCGCCATGTGTTCCTCCTACCAGATGAAATTGACCATCCGCTCGCCTTTGAAAATAAAGATGTGAGCATTTTTTGGATGCCGCGCTTAGCCGAAGGGTATATCGGTGAAAAAAGAGTTTACGGATGGGATACGTGTGGAAAGTAGCCGGCCGCAATCATCTATAATCCAGTCAAGGAATTCCTCAGAAACCTAATGCAAATCTTTCCGTTGCTGGCAATCTTCGTGGGCGGCGAAATCCTGGACATGGTTTCGAACACAGGAGCGGTCGCCAAGGCTGTCCTTCTGATTCTGCTCGCCTTCAGCCTGATCTCTTGGGCCATCATTTTGACCAAGTGGAGCTTGCTTCGGCGCGCGCGGGTGCAGAGCGGGCGATTTGTCCGGGCATTTCGCAAGGCTCAGCGAATGCAGGATATCGCGGCCGTCGCGGATCAGTTTCGCCCCAGCCCGCTGGTGGGAGTTTTCGAGGGCGGTTACGAGGAATACAAACGACAGATTGCAAGCAACGCGGGTCGGCTCCGCGTCGACGGGGTGCGGCGCGGCATGCAGATTGGCGCATCGGAAGAGATCACGCGCCTGGAACGGAACGTGCCCTGGCTCGCGATCACCGCGGCCGTAACTCCCTTCATCGGTCTGTTTGGCACGGTTTGGGGCATTATTGACGCCTTCCACGGCCTGGGCACAGCCGGTGCAGCTACCTTGCGGGCGGTCGCTCCGGGCATTTCCGAAGCCCTGATCACAACCGCCGCCGGACTGGCGGCCGCCATCCCCGCCGTCGTCGCCTACAACTTGATAGGCAGCTCGATCCGAGAATTTGCCGCCCGTAGCGACGACTTCACGCTCGAAGTTCTGAACGCCGTCGAGCATATCCAGCCGCAAGCAATGGCTGAGGTGCACCGCTAATGGCCTTCACCACCGCCAATGGGGGCACCCAGACCGGCCTTGCCGATATCAACATCACACCCCTGGTGGACGTGGTGCTGGTGCTGCTAATCATTTTTATGGTGACCGCACCGGTGTTGCAGTCTGGGATTGAGGTGAATGTGCCCAAGACTCGCACCGTGAAGGAAATCACGGAAGAGCGGCTGGTCATCACCATCAACAAAGACCAGCGCGTTTTCTTAGGCAGCGAAGCCATCAATATCAACGAAATTGGGAGCAAACTACGGCAGAAGATTCGCGATCCGCGCAAGCAATTTATTTTTGTGCGCGCTGACGAGAATGTCCCTTTCGGCGCCTTCGCTACCGTGATGGACGCGGTTAAGCAGTCGGGCATCACCAATGTCAGCATTGTGACCCAGCCTCTGGAGCAAAATGGCGGCAAACGCTGAGATTTTCTTTGAGCACGGTCCATGGGGACGCGCATTGGCATGGTCAGTCGGCCTGCATGTGGCGTTCGCCGCGTTCATTGTGCTCTATGCCGTGATCATTCCCGCGACCAGCGGCCAAGGCTGGGGCGCAGGGGGTGGCGGCGAGGCCATGGGAGTCAGCTTGGTGAGCACCGTTCCATTGCCGGCGAATCCGGCCCCGACGCAGAACGTCTTGGCCAATGAATCGAAGGGCCTGACGCAGTCACAGCCGAAGGTTGAAGAACAGAAAGAACCGGATGCAATTGATATTGCGGCGAAGCAAACCAAGGTAAAGCCCAAGAAAATTGCGGCCGCGACCCATGAAAAACCAAAGCCCGAGCCTGAGGAAGAGACAAACCAGGTTGCCTTTGGGGAAGGCGGACCGGTCAGCGGGCCCTATGGCACCTTCAGCGCCAACGGGGCTAAGGGCGGTTTTGGCGTAACCGGCGGCGGCGGCGACTTTGGTACGCGCTACGCCTGGTATGTAAGGGTGATCCAGCAAAAAGTATCGGAAAATTGGCAGAAATATGAGATTGATCCCAGAGTGAGCACGGCGCAGCGGGTTTACATCACCTTCGATGTGGCCAAAGATGGACATCCCCTAAACGTGCGGATTGAGCAGTCCAGCGGAGTACCGTCGCTGGATGATTCGGCGAGACGCGCTCTGCAACGCATCGACACGTTCGGGCCGCTGCCTCCGGACTACAGCGGCAGCAAGGTCTCAGTGGAGTTCTGGTTCGACTACAGGAGACCGTGACGCGGTGGGTTTAGGCATTCTGATCGGCCATCTCATCGAACATCGCGATTGACAGCACTCGGCTGATTAAGAACAAAGAGAGTAAACAAGGGACCAGTTGAATGATCAAGCGTGATTTGCAAAGAGCGACATATCGCATTACGATATTATCTTGCAGCGTAAGCAATTTCCCAAAATGGATATACGATAAGGTGAAGTTAATTCTTCGGCCGACGCTCAGGCGGCGTGCCAACGCACTGCCTATTCTGATCGGACTCTTGTTTTGCCTCGCCGTTACTCCCGCCAATGCCCAGGACTGGGTTCGCACCGGCACCTCTCTGGGCGCCGAAAAGGTGCGACTCGCCGTTCCCGACTTCAAGTCTTCCACCAGCGACGCGCAGAACGCGGCCTTGCTGAAGGCTTTCAACGACACGTTGTGGAACGATCTGGACAATTCCGGAGTGGTCGAGATGGTCTCCAAGAGTTTCTATCCATTGCAAGTGCCGGGACAGCCTTCTGACGTCACTCTTCCGGCCTGGAATTCTCCCCCTCCCAACGCCGCCATGTTGGCATTCGGCAACCTTGGGGTAATGGGCGGCAAAGTCACTGTGCAGGGCTGGCTCTTTGACGTAAAGAATACTGGCACTCCTCAGGTGCTCGGAAAACAATATTCCGACAACGGCACCGAGGAGGCGGCGCGTTTCATCGCTCACAAGTTTGCCGATGAAATCATTTTCCGCTTGGGCGGCGGTATACCCGGCATTTGTGAGAGCAAGATTTATTTTGTCAGCGACCGCAGCGGCCACAAAGAAATCTGGGTGATGGACTACGACGGCTCAAATCAAAAGCAGGTAACCCATCAAGGCTCAATCTCACTCTCGCCGCGCGTTTCGCCCGATGGCGCCCGCCTCGCTTTCAGCTCGTTAACCAAAAGCGGCTGGGAAATCATGATGTATTCTCTGGATCTGAACCGGATGGTAGGTTTCCCTCACTTGGGCGGCACCAATCTTTCGCCCGCGTGGTCAGCGGACGGCTTCAAGTTGGCGTTTTCTTCATCACGCTCCGGCACTTCACAGATTTATATCGCCGACGCTTCGGGGGCAAACTTGCATCGGGTGACCGGGAATCGCGGACCGGATGTTTCGCCGGTATGGAATCGTAAAACTGGATCACAGATTGCGTTCGTGAGTGGCGCCACCGGCCTGCCGCAGGTCTACACTATTGAATCCGACGGATCCAACCAGCAACGCATGTCCGATCAGGGTTATGCGGTCTCCCCGGCCTGGGCGCCTAACGGACAGTTCCTGGCGCTCTCTTGGATTCGCAAGTATGGTCCAGGGGCACCCGGCTCTGCCGACCTTTATCTGATGGACATTGCCAGCAAGCAGTGGGTACAGCTCACCCACGATGGCGGGCGCAACGATTTCCCGTCGTGGGCGCCGGATGGACGCCATATCGTCTTTCAGTCCAGCCGGTCAGGGAAGGAAGAGATCTGGATGATGCTAGCCGATGGCACCAAGATCCGGCAATTAACTTTTACTGGACGAAACACGCAACCCAATTGGAGTTGGAAATAAGACACTTCGTCTGACCTCGACACTTGAGGTCCTTAGGGAGGGAGACTAGTGAAGCACCAAAAAATGAAATGGTTCACGCTCGTTCTGGCGATGAGCGCCGTTCTCATGCTGGGAGCCTGCAAAAAGAAAGCAGCCCCACCGCCGCCACCAGCTCCACCGCCGCCGGCACCAACAGCCTCATTGTCGGCCAACCCCAACACCGTTCAGCAGGGGCAGTCGACGACGCTGACTTGGGAAACCACCGGCGCCACCGACGTTTCGATTGATGGCATCGGCGCTGTGCAGCCCAGCGGCTCGCAGCAAGTGACGCCAGCGGAGTCGACCACTTACCATCTGACTGCCAAGGGAGCCGGCGGAACGCAGGAGGCGACCGCGCGCGTTACGGTCACTCAGTCTGCGCCGCCAACCGCTACTGCTCCATCGCCCACGGAAGAAGATTTGTTCGCGTCGAGCATCAAGGACATTTACTTCGACTACGACAAGTCCGAAATTCGTGGCGACCAGCAGAGTTCGATCCAGGCTGACGCTCAGTTCCTCAGTCAGCACTCCAACGTGAATTTCACGGTTGAGGGTCACTGTGACGAACGCGGATCCACGGAGTACAACCTCGCTCTGGGCGACCAGCGCGCAGTTTCCGTGAAAACTGCGCTGACCCAGGCCGGAGTCCCAGTCAGCCGCATCAAAACGATCAGCTACGGCAAGGAGAAACCCTTCTGCACTGAGTCCAATGAAGCGTGCTGGCAGCAGAATCGCCGGGGCCATTTCGTTTACCAGAAGTAATTGATCTGGAGACGAGGGGTGGCTGAAACCATCCCTCGTTGATCAGGTTTTAGCCGATTCCCGGCATCGTTGATTTGTCTGGGTGAGGTTCGCCTCGCTTGGCAGACGCTTATTGGCTAGCTCGTCTCTTGTCTTCCTGTTACCTATTACCTCTGGCGGTTGCAAGCTCTCTTTCCATCCATAAAACTGACAGCGTATGGGATACTCAAGGCATCTAAACTCGACTTAGGAACCGATTATGAAACTACAACGATTTTTTAGGGTGTTCGGTCTGCTGGCGGCGCTCGGCTTGGATGTGATGCCGGCCTGGGGCGTAAACAAGGAAATCATCGAACTCCAGACCCAGGTGCAGCAACTGCAACAGCAGATGACGCTGATGCAGCGCAGCTTTGACGAGCGGATGGGCGTAATGAGAAACCTCGTCGAACAGGATACCGACGCGGTCAACAAAGTCGCGACCGCGATCACGTCCCTGCAAGTCATCCTCCAAAAACAGCAGGGAGACGCTTCCGCGCGTCTCGACCAACTCTCGGGCCAAGTCCAGGCGCTTAACGATACGCTAGATGAATTGAAAACGCGCCTCGCCAAAGTCAGCAAGCAGCTCGAGGACATGCAGGGCACGCAGCAGAGTCTCGCGGCCCAGCAGGCGCAGCAACAGGCCCAGCAGCAGGCTCAGGCGCAAGCACCTCCGCCTGACGTCCTCTACAACAATGGGTTGCGCGATTACAATGGCGCCAAAAATGACCTCGCCATCCAGGAATTCTCCGACTACATCAAGTTCTATCCCAATACCGATCTTGCGGGGAACGCCTACTTCTATCTAGCCGAGATTCAATACAAGCAGGGGAACTTTCAGCAGGCGGTGCAGAATTACGATCAGGTGCTACAGAACTTTCCCAGCGGTAGCAAAGCTGCGTCGGCGCAATTGAAGAAGGGATTTGCCTTGATTGAGCTCGGCAAGCAGGACGATGGAGTCCGTGAATTGCGCCACTTGATCCAGCGCTATCCGCATTCCAACGAAGCCCTGCAGGCACGCGACCGGTTGCGGAAGTTGGGAATTGCTTCGTCCATCCGACCCGGAGAGTGATCGCAACGTAGCGCCGTACGCTGCTCCCGCTGCGACGCGCTCCGGCTCAGACCGTCTTCGGATGCTTTGGGCGATGATGCTTCGCCGCCTTATGGGCATGATGCTTCTTGGCGGCGTGGGGACGGCTGGCAGACACCGGCGGTGCCGCGGGTGTAGCTTGTAGGAGCACATCGCTCCACGCGAACGCGCTCAACAACGTGAATACGCAGATAGCCAGTCTGAAAACAAATTGCTTCATACGCCTCCTCCATCTTCAAACACCCGCATACTTTATAACGCTTCCCTGAGGAAAAGTTTCGCGGTAGGCTAAATTCTGTGGACAAACTTGGTTAACACTACCAGATTCCGTATCATTTTCCCAAGGAGTAATCATGCCATATTCCAATCGCGATCAGGATAAATCTAAAGGTGCTACCGAAGACGACGGCCGCATAAATACCGTCCCCGGCAATAGCAGCTTGCCAGGCCAACTCGGACACCGCGATCCTGACCCAATTATTAAGAGCTCGGACACCGATTTTCCTGAGTCCGGCGAGAACCCCGAACACAGCGGTGAACCCACGGTTGAAGACAAGGATATCAAGCAAAAACGCTCTGCGTGAGATCTTCAACGCCGAACTTCAGGGCTGGACGATGGGCCTAGCGAATGCACGCGAAGAAACTTGGCTTCTTGCTGAGCATGGCACTGGTAGCCTCTGCCATTCTGGCCACGAGAATCCAGGAAGTCGATGTGCCGATCTGGCAGCGTTTCGCCGACGCAAACCGCGTCAATCCCTTGACGCTGCACCTGCAAGGCGAATTCGTCGAAAGCAATCTTGGCACAGCACGCGAGCCAGACGGGTCGTTTACGCTACGAATGATTGCCGATTGCAGTACATGTTTGTGCCGCACTGCGTGTTAGTACCGCGGGTGTTTCGGTGCATTTACGGATCACCAGCGCCGACCTGGTGTATTCGCTCACCTTCACCGGTACCGATTACGGGGTGAAAGTCGCTCCCGGCGTGGTTAGCCAAGCTACGCTGCAATTTTCTCAACAGGCAGAATATCCAGCGCCTTGCCGTGAATTCTGTGGTGCCGGGCACTTCGCCATGCGTTCCCGGTTGCGCGTAATTCCCCAGAAGCAGTTCCCTATTGTCAGTCCAGACGAAAGAGGGAATCGTGCTTCGCGATAGTTTGCGCCGTCGACTACGCGGCGGCCGTCTTTCTCAGTTTACCGTTTTTGCGCTACTGGGTGGTGCAATCCCTGTTGGCGACAACCTTCGTGCAATTGCGGACCCAGACGCCCGCGATTCATGTCCCGTCCAACGTCGCTTGGACTGAAGAGAACCTTGCCATCGCCTCCAACGGCGATGCCTTTCGCGGATCGCTGCTGGTTAAGCGCTGCGATCATCCATGGCGTCGAGGTCTTCAGCGACCGGCCTACCACTCCAAATCTCGCCTCCCTCGACCGGCTTGCTGTTTGGAAAGAACTACAAGACTTTCACCTACGGCAAGCGGATCTCACCGGTGATGCAGCCCATCGCAGCAATCCTTTCAGCGCGTGACTCGGCTGATCTTGCTGCCTATTACTCGATGCTGCCCACCTTCCCCAACCCGCAAGATAATCGCAGCTTTCCTCAGGCCGCGCCGATCCGGCTCAGACAAATCGGGCAGCGCTCCTGGTTGCCCTTGGGGACGCACAGCGCGGCATACCGCCTTGCCAGTCCCGCCATGGTCCCGTCGCGACCCTTAAAGCCGCACCGTCGCTGGCTACTCAGAATTCCGATTACGTTGCCAATCAGCTCGATCGGTTTGCTAGCGGCGCACGCGCGAACGACATCAACATGCCGATGCGGATCGTCGCCAGCCAGCTTACCCCGGACGAGCGGCACCTGCTCGCCCAATACTACGAAGCCGGCTTCGGAAGACTTCCCGCGGGCGCTACGACACCGCAGGGAATGAAGGACATGAAATAACCGGTGCTATTTCCTCTCATGCGTCGGGCTATTCAGTCTTCTTCTTCACTCTTACAACCGTGATCTTGGAAAATCCTTCGTCAAAGGTTGGGGCTTTGAGTTTCGTAGCCATGCGCCGCATGACGTCCTCGGGCACAACTCGGTCACGGCGCTGGTGACGCTCAATGCAGACTTCGAGCGGCACATCGAAGAACACGGCCTGCACTTCATAGCCGTAGTCTTTTGCCAGCTTGATCCAATTATGGCGCTCCTGCGGCGTGAGATTGGTGGTGTCCACATAATTCATGGGCCGCCGCGCGATAAGGCGGGCCTTCAGCATGGAGCGGAGGTTTGAGAAGACCAGGTCCTGGAAACGCTGCTCGGCAGGATCGTCAAACAGCAATGCCCGTACCATATCGCTCGAAAGCGGCACGACGTTGTTCCGCTTGAACCAGGAACTCTTGCCTGATCCTGGGAGCCCAATCGCGAGAACAACGACGCCTTTCGGTATGCGCGACGCTACGACAGGAGGAACCGCACGCGGTCCGGTGGGCGCGGCCGATTCTGCAACAGGGGTAGCAGCGCGACCTGCCGCCGATGGCGTTTCCTCCGAAGGCGCTTCAACGATCCCTTTGACTGCAGCGGGAGTGAAGGCTCGGGCAACTGACTGCTGCCGATCGCGACCCCCTCGCCCGCGCCCGCCACGGCGCCGACGACCTCGATTGCGGTCTGCTGGCACGCTTCGTGAAATCGGTTCTCCTTGTGCCGGGGACGGGCCACGATCACCGGGCTCGGTTGCGTCCGCACTCGCACTTTCGACCTCAATTTCTCTTCTTTTAGCCGCTTCTTTCGTAGGAGCTTCGCGCTTCTCGTTTACGGGACGATCCTCTTCCGGCGGCCGGTGCGGCGGAATCTCAGCTTCGAAGTAAGCAGGCTGGAGCGGCGGCGGAGGCGTCGTTTCTCCGCCTTCGGCGGCAGACTTTTTCTTGCGGCGCTGTAGGCGCTCGCGCATCCATTTGCGCATGTTTGGCTTGTAACACAGAAACCGCAACCTGGGCAATCGGCGGAGCGTCTTCGGGAACCACCAGCGATAGTGGGAGGAGTTCGTTCTTGGGCTTGCTACCGTCTTCGAGACTGAACAACTGGTGGGAGCGAAGATCTGTGAGGCATTGAATCGAAGTGGCAGGGACGACGGGACTCGAACCTGCGGCCTCTGCCCTGACAGCGCTGGGTGAATTGGTTTTACAACAACTTAGAACGACGCGGGGACTGGCAAATCTCGCGCAAGTCGTACAAGACACCATGAATTGTGGGTTGGAAATTTGCCTTTCCATGCAACCAAGGCGCTCAGTCCTTTCCCCGAATTTGGACTTCTTCTCGTCTGGGTGGATACATTCCGGGCTTTGGACCATTTTTATTGTACTTCTGATTCTGTGGCTTCGAGGTTTCAGTTTGCATGTGGGCGGAGGTCTGATCCACTTGCTGCTGGTTGTGGGGTTGGTGGTTCTGGTCATTAACCTACTGGGCGGACGGCGAAGTGCATCCTAGACCCGGCTCTATTCTCAAACAGATCAGCATGACCCGGTCGATATGTCTTCGTTCCTGTAACGCTCTCGAAGTGGTTTGGCACTTGGCCCTTCAATCTCGCTTAACTCACAGTCGAAAAGGCAGCGAGCCCCACAGATCTCTTGCGGAACCTGCACTTGTTGTCGCGAACTGCTGATCTAGCTCTGAGCGCCGGTTCTTGGTTTGAGCTGGCGCGAAGTCGAGGACCACGCGTGACGGCACATCGCCGTGTTCAAGGCGGTCGAAGATCTGGTTGGTCGAAGGTAGGGGCTGCAGCTCGATATCGGCTTTGACTTTGCCTCCGACAGCGAAGGCGAGGGCTTCGGCCATATCCTCTGCGGCGAGCGGTTTATTCCTCGCGTGAAGGACGTGCGCCAATCCGAGACGAACACTTGATCGTCTGCAGTGAGCGCGACGCCATAGGGATAATGATCGGTAGAAAACCGTTGCGTGATCTCACCGGTCGCGGCGTTCACCACAGCGAGCCGATCGCCGACGTCCTCGGCGACATAAAGGAATTTTCCGTTGGGCGAGAACTCTAGTCCCGCCGGATAGTTTGTGCCTGTGCCATCCGCCGTTTTTGCCTTCGCCAGTTCGAACTTGTTCTCGAGGGTGGCCGCGCCGTCGTTCCATGCGTAGACGAAGAGTATGTCAGTGTTGCCACCGGAGACGCAGAGGTGATGGCCGTCGGGCGAGAAGACGGCGCCGTAGAACGCGCCATCCTGGAGCAGCGTCTGCGTGAGATTCCGCGTCTTCAGATCGACGACCTGAACGCCCCGCTCGCGCCAGCCGCTGAGCACGACCACGGCTCTGTTCTTTTCAGGCGTGAGTACGAGATTGATCGGCAAGCTGCCGAGGTCAACCGCTTCGCCGGCGGGATCGAGTCGCACACCGATCGGCAGCGGCGAAGTGAAGAGCAGCTTCCTTTGGGCGGACACCGACGTGCACAGCAATGTGGAAAGCGAGGGAGCGAGTCGACAGATGCGGAGCGAAAACATAACAGGCGTTCCTCACAGACCTGGCACAACAGACGACATACCCGTCACTCGGGAATTGATCACAGATATCGCAGCGGAAGGCCAAGATTCCAAAGACAATTCTTAGGGCGCCCTACTGTGTCAGGTTCGCAAACTTGTCGGATATTTTTCCCGATGTCGATGACTTACGAGGAGCGGTCTAGCTACGACATCTCTGTTCGCGTTCTGAAATATGCCCTTGCCGCACTGATCCAAGGTATCGCATCGGCAATTCGTCATCAACTTTTTGAACACGCCTCGCACTGCTTTTATTCCATCCATCAGATCATTCAACTCCGCAAGCTTTCTTTGGGAGAGCGTTCGCCAGCGTTCCGAAGCGCGAGTGATATCGCGGAAACCAAAGAACAAGTGTCGGATTTCAGTCAATGTAAAACCGAGTTGACGCGCACGCTGAATGATTGCTAGCCGGTAAAGCGCCGTGGTGTCGTATCGTCTCTGCCCGCTCATTCGCGGGGCGCGGGGCAGCAGTCCGATTCTCTCGTAGTACCGAATCGCCGATGCTTGGAGTCCAACTTGTCGCGCCACCTCGGAAATCGTTAATTCTGGCATAAGGACATTCTAGATCACCCCTTTCCGATCAACATCCGAACGTTGACAGATTCTTTACCAAAAACCCCTTGCCTTAAAGTCGACTTTAAGTTGTAGCGTAATGGACGAAGCGACAGAGCGTTTGGAGCTTGGCCGCCAGGAGGAGAAGTGCTCATGCAGAAAATGAAGTCGCTATTGATGCTCGTGCTGTGGTTAACTTCCGGCGCGACTTTGGCACAAGTCGGCCAGCAGCGCGTTGACGCTAAGGAAACTGCCAGCCTCGACGCAGAACGGGAAAAGCACGCTCTGCAGGTCTTGGCGAAGCTCACCGAGAAAGTGATCGTGTCTGCCGCTGATGCCATGCCCGCCGACAAGTATGGCTTTGCGCCAACTGATGGTGAATTCAAGGGCGTGCGTACCTTCGGTAAAATGGTGAAACACCTGTCCGCAACCAATTACATTCTGGCCGCGGCAGCCTTGGGAGAGGAGCCACCGGCAGATGCTGGCGACGAGCTAGGGCCTAAAGCTGTGAGAACCAAAGATGAAATTCTTAGATACCTGAAAGGCTCATTCGCGTATCTGGACAAAGCAATGGAAGTTATCGGCCAGAAGACTGTGTCCGTTAAATCCTCGCCGATCTCGCCCCTGAAAAGCGCGGAGGTAACTCGCCTGGCATTGGTGGTGGAGTCCATCGTGCATGCTTTTGACCATTACGGACAAATGGTCGAGTATCTGCGCATGAACGGCGTCGTTCCGCCCGCGAGTCGGCCATGAAGCACGGTTCTGATGACATGCCGATAGCTTGCGGTTTGACGAGCGCGGAACTACGCGAGCGTGAGGCAACGCTCCTTGCCCAATTTAGGTCTGCTGTGATTGGAACTGAAGAACTCGGGGATGGGTATGCTTTCCGCGTTTCCGGCGATGGCACGTGGATTGCGATTATAGCGAAAATGATTGTGGCAGAAAGGGAGTGTTGCCCCTTCTTGACCTTCGAGTTGTTTGCCCAACCCAATGTGGGGCCGGTAATCGTCCGCGTGACTGGCCCCGCTGGTACCAAGGACTTCTTGAAAACTGTCTGGTGTAAACCCGATGCGTCTATCTAGCAGTGGTCGGCAACTCGGAAGTTGTGAGGTTGTTGGCGTGACGTCGCGGTAGAACTCACTGGCCACGCAGGAGCCCCGATGCCCCAGATCTCGACACAAGAGTTCGAACGGCTACCACTGCGGGTTCACGACTTTCTTGCCGGCGTGCCGCTTCATGACGTGTGGGCCGTCGATCTGCCGCGTGCGCGCTCCGGCATCACGCTGGATGAGTTCTTGCGGACAGCAAGCGCATGTCTGTTCACACCCCCGCCGCTCGTGCGCGCGCTCCTGAACATCCGTCTCTTCGTCGGCCGGCGGCTTGGTTGGGATCGCGAGCCGGCCGCAACCGTGTGGGAAACCTTCACAACGCGCCTGACAACCTCCGATTGCTCCAGGTCCCTTGCGCCAGCGGGCACGTGCGAAGGACTTTTCCGCGTCGTATACCGCTTCGAGAACGAGCAACTTCTCGAGCTGATCAACCGTACCGCCCACGCCGCCGCGCTGAGCGCCCTTGTCGAAACGGCAAATGGGTACCGCTTCTATTTCGGCGTTTACGTGCGCAGCGTCAGTCGCTTCCCGCCGATGTACATGGCCCTGATCGACCCGTTCCGCAAGCTAGTCGTCTATCCGTCACTCCTTCGCACCATCCGCGCGAAGTGGAATAAAACCTTCGGCACGGCCTGACAACGGAACACCTTTTCATAAGAACGTTGCGGTAGCGGACAGAAGCAATCAGACACATGGATGCGTTCGGACTTGGTCTTGCTATGCTCGCAACACTAGCGCTTCTCTCGGAGCCATCGGAGTGGCTGACACTAACGGGTGACCTGACGCTACCGAGATGCTAGTCGATATCTCCCCGTAGCACTCACAACTCCGGAAGCTGCGGATACTGGGCGGATGGTGGCTAGCCGGAATGAATCCAGATTATGACCTGCGGATCGATACCGAGCAATCGGCACGGCGGAAGTAATCCAAGCGGTACTTTTGACACCAAAAGGAATTCATGGTCGAAGATTTGGCGGGAGCGACGACAGCATAGACCGATCATCGCGAGAGAGAATGATCGACATCCCCTTAACGCAGCGCATGATGGATTCGCCGGATCCGGCCGAAAGTGTTCACTGACTTCTCGACGCTGGCACATTAAGCACTAACATAACGAAAACCGAAAATATCTAACCGACCGCAATTCCTAACAATTTCGAAATTTGTGTCCGGCCTTCCAGCGTGACGCGCACCACGCGGGTGGCTCGTTCGGGAATCAGCCAGCCAAATTCTCGAAATCGCTTATAAATCGCGCACCCCAGCGTCCCCGCCAAGTGGTGCCGCCGTTCAGTCCAGTCGAGGCATCGAACCGCCAGCGTCTTCTGGGCAGCCGCAGACGATGGAACGCCCACTCCGATTGCTTCGAACCACTGTCTCCCCGAGGGAGCTACCGAGTAAGCCTTCGCGTTATATGGATTAATCATTCCCCGCTCTTCCAATTTCTTCACGATCTGAACACTGAGCCAACCGGCCAGATGCCCATAACACGTTCGCGCATAGCCCAGGCTCCCCACCTGTGGTCTCAAAGACGCAGCTCCGGCATCCGACACACGCGGACGGGCAGTCAGTACCAGCAACGCTTCAACCGCATCGGCCACCTCTGCGCCAGCCAACCGGTAGTAGCGGTGCCGCCCCTGCCGTTCGACATTGAGCAACCGGCCTTCGACGAGTTTGGCGAGGTGTTCGCTCGCCGTCTGGGGCGCCACGTTGGCAGTAACCGCTAGCTCTCCTGCAGGCAGAGCGAGGCCACTCATCAGTCGCAGCAGAATTGCGGCTCTTCCGGGATCTCCCAGCAGGTTTGCGGTACTGGATAGTTTGTCGTTCATAGAACCATTATCGGCCCAAAATTATTCGAATACTGCGGCCCCCGCCGAATTATCATTCGGCCCGTGGTATTAAGTTGTGCCTTGGGAGGCATTGACCTTGATCACACTTTTTCTGCGTTACACGATTAACCCCAACAAGTTGTCGGACATCGCGAAATACGCCGCCGATGAGCAAATTCCCATATGCGAAAGCGGGGGCAAGATTCTCGGATATTTCATGCCTACCGCACATGCCATAAAATTCCCTGGCCTTCTGAATATCGTTCACCGAAAAACTGCTGAATGCCTTGCTTATGTTGAGCATGGACGCACTCCTAGAATCTTAGTGTTCTAACTTCGATGCGGAATCAGCTTTCGCGGTTTTCGAATGTGGAACCCGGCTCAACGAAACATCTGTGGCCGCTGGAACACATTTTCCCTGCACCCTCACTTGTGTATGCGCGCACATACAATCAAAATCTCACGCGGTTGAATATTGGGAATCCCACCCTTCGACTTCGCTCATGGCAGCCTCCTGTGACAGAAAGCGAGGATGGCCACCCGCCGATAATACTATTTGCGTGGTAGGTTTTGGCGGCGCCCCATGTATTCTGCGGGGGCAGAGATCCGAGCTTGGCAGGAAGGAACAGGAGAAAGTGAAATGGCCTTACACCCACTCTCCAGGTTATCTGCGGTCCAGTCTAGCGTAGGCGCTCGGGTCATCGTGGTCTCAAACCGACTCCCGCTTACTTTGCGGAAGACCGAGGATGGCTGGTCGACCGAGCGTAGCTCAGGAGGCCTAGCGAGCGCGATGAATCCTCTACTCCGAAAAGGTGGTGGGGACTGGATCGGTTGGCCTGGAGGTGGCGGAGAAGATGATGTTCAAGGCCGCATGGCTATTCTTGCACAGTGGGCGGAAGATGAACGGTGTTTCGCAGTAGACCTGCCAGAAAAAGTGGCAACAGGATTCTACGAGGGCTACGCCAATCAAACGCTCTGGCCAGTCTTTCACAACTTCCCCTCTCAGTTGAAATTTGACGCGAAAAGCTGGGAGGCATATATAGAAGCAAATCGTATCTTCTGCGAAGCAGTAGTCAATCGTTATGGGCCGAACGACTTAATCTGGGTACACGACTACCACCTGATGCTGCTTCCCCAAATGTTGCGTGACAGGCTGCCCGACGCAGCCATTGGTTTCTTTCTCCACATTCCCTTCCCTTCATCCGAAATCTTTCCGGTTCTCCCCAGACGTGAGGAGCTTCTTGAGGGTCTTCTTGGGGCCGACTTGCTTGCCTTTCAGACCCATGGACATTTGCAACAATTTCGCGCCGCACTGCTTCGCGTCCTCGGTATGGAAAGCAAAATCCAGCAGGTTGCGGTGGGTAGTCGTCCTGTCCGTCTGGAAGCCCTTCCGATCGGGATCGCGCCGGAGGAATACACCGATCTGTTGAAAAGCGATAAAACTACGGCTGATCAATATGCCGAGTGGGTCGCGCGCTACAGCGGACGAAAGGTAGTGCTTGCCGTCGACCGGTTGGATTATACGAAGGGCGTTATCGAGCGCCTGCGGGCATACGCTCATTTGCTTCGTTCTTCGCCAGAGCTCAAAGAGAAGGTGGTGCTGATCCAGATCGCGGTGCCCAGCAGGGAGGGAATCGACACATACCAGGAGTTGCGAACAGAGGTGAATCGCCTCGTGGGAGAGATGAACGGCAAACTCGGCACGCCTGAATGGACTCCTCTTGTCTACATCAACCGCTCGATTGAGCGAACGGAGCTCGTGGGTCTTTATAAGTTGGCTGATGTCTGTTGGGTCGGGTCTCTGCGCGACGGTATGAATCTTGTGGCAAAAGAATACGTCGCCTGCAAGCCCGAAGGTGATGGGGTACTGGTGCTGAGCGAATTTGCGGGTGCGGCTGCTGAAATGGGCGAAGCCCTTCTAATCAATCCCTTTGATGAAGAGCGCACTGCGGCCACGATTGAGCGTGCGCTTGCTCTCGATGACCAGGAACGGCGCCAACGCATGCAGACGCTTCACCATCGGGTCCTCCGAAATAATGTCTTTCGCTGGGGAGAGCGGTTTCTAGGTGCACTGCAAGAAGCTGTGTCGGAGCGCGGACGTTACATCGACACGCAACCTCAGCGATTGCGGCCGACCGAAATTCGCGATGCTTATGCGCGTGCTAAGCGCCGCGTGCTGATTCTTGATTACGACGGAACCCTTGTTCCTTTTGCGAAACGGCCACAGCAAGCTGCTCCTCCTACTCGGATACTCGATCTGCTGAATGCCTTGGCGTCTGAACCCCAGAATTGCGTCGCTCTGATGTCCGGGCGGTCAGCAGAAAATCTGGATCGTTGGTTCGGGATGATTCGAGGTATGTGGATCGTGGCGGAACACGGTGCCGAATTTAAGTCTCCATCCGCGCCCGCATGGGAGTACTTGCGCCCCCAAGTACCGACAGAGTGGAAGTCCACCGTCATGCCGATTTTGGAACACTTCGTAGACCGCATTCCGGGGAGCTTTGTTGAAGAAAAGAAATATGGCCTGGTGTGGCACTATCGCATGGCTGACCCGGAATTCGGAGAGTGGCTAGCGAATGAGCTGGTGTCGATGCTGGAGGCAATGCTCGCTGAGACTGAACTAAGAGCGTTCCGCGGCGAGAAGATCGTAGAGGTGAAACCGGTTTGGGCCAACAAGGGCGAAGTTCTCGAACGTCTCCTGGCATCACGCTCCGATCCCGATTTTCTTTTTGCAGCTGGTGACGATCGCACAGACGAAGACCTGTTTGAGCGGCTCCAATCTGGTGCCTGGACGGTGCACATCGGTCCTGGACCCACCCGGGCTTCATATGTCGTTGCAAATTTCGAAGCCTTGCGCCGGGTACTGGAATTGTTTGCCGAGTCCGGAAATCTCAGCAAGACATCCTAATTCCTCGATTTCGTAATCATCGAGCAGAGGTTCGACCCGCGCGTATGCCTTAACGATTAATTAAGGACCATAAGTTTAAGACCATGGTGGACTACTCCTTATCTTCCACAGGATAAGAGTGAAAGTGCGACGACCAAACGGGGGGAGGCCGGTTACATGGGAGATTTTCATATCTGCCTCCGTGGAGCGCGTACTCCGTCTTGGCTTGCTTGAGGATGGGGGATGTCGGGTCGGCGTCTTTCCAGAGAGTGAGGAAATCCTGACAGGCAACACTTTGGATAAGGCCACCACCTCCCTATCCATGTCAGAAGCCTGTCGCCGCTGCCACGGTCGTGGGGTGTAGTCCGACAATCTGATCTACGCGCGTCATCTTCAACGCTTGTTCCACATGTCCGTTAGCCCCTGCCAGTCGCAACTCTCCTCCCGCCCTCTTCACCTGGCCGGCAGACATCACGATGATCCGAATTCCAGTGCTATCGATGTGCGTCACTCCGGTTAGGTCAAAGATAACCTTTTTCCACTCCCCACTCACGAGGCTGTCGACGGCCCCTTCCAGTTGCTTGCCTTCCCTGCCGATCTTGATTCTTCCCGTTATTTCCAGGACAACAACGTCAAGGCGCAGGTGCGTGGTCTGAATCTCCAGCATAAGCCAAGCTCCTTTCCGATCTTCGAGCTGCTCTTCTTCAGGATGGGGATGTCGGGGTCGGCATCTTTCCAGAGAGTGAGGAAATCCTGATAAACCATGCGGCTCTTGACGTTGTCACCAGCGAGAGCGGATGCTCGTGCAAGCCCCAGGTGGGCGAGCGCGCCAATGGGTTCGTTGAACACAACGCCGCCATGGTCGAGGATTTTCTGGAACTCGGCTGCTGCAGCGCCGGTCTCATGATGCCCGGCGAGATACGCCTCCGCGCGCACATAGACGGGATAGAGGCTCAGGAAGGTGAAGGCCTCGGTCGGGTCTCCCAGCTCGTAAGGAGCGGCGGCCTGGAGAGCCTCGATGGCCTTCGAAGCATTGTTGCGGCTGAGCGCAAGCTGAGCGTGGAGGGTTGGTAGGTAGTTGAACTGCACCAACGTATCTTCCGGAAAGCGCTTGGCCAAATCTTCTGCCAGAGCCTGCGCGCGGGCGGCATCCCCTGCCATGGCCAGCGCCAGCGCCGCTCCATACCTCACATCCCGCCCGATCGAAAGCCCGAGCGCCGCCGCAGCTCGTTGCCTGCCTGCGGCTGCATTGCCGAAAAGTGCTTCCCGCAGGGCCGCATCGACTTCATAGCTCGCAGCCTTCTCCTTCTCGGCAGCCCGCTCGGCCGAGGCCACCGCCCGGCGGGAAAAGTCGCGGGCCTCTCCGAGCCGTCCAGAATAGGCGGCTGTATCGGCTTCGCGGGCCAGCAGCACGTCTTCCACTCCCGACCCAAGGTAAGGGTTGCCGACCAACCACTCTGGATAGAGATCTCTAGCGCTTCTGCAACCCGAAGAACAACTGTCCGGTTTCGGACGGGCGCCAGCCATTTTCGGACAATTTTTGAATTCCAAGTAAATCGTTAACTCGATGAAAAAATTAACCGTGTCGTGAGGAACAGATTGGCCACCAAGATGCTATGTTTTCATCGCGATGAACGATTGGCTCTAAGATGAACGATTGGCTCTAAATGGCAATCAAAAACCTGTTTGCCGTTCAGCCAGAGCGCCTACCTTCGCGCGACCTGTTTGGTTGAGTGAGGGGGCATGTTAGCGTCGTTAAGCCTTGATCCCTGCGTCTTCGCAGCTGTGGCCAGGCTGCTGGCGAGCATCGCCTTGGTCGCTAACTCTCTCCCCGCACCCGCCGCGCGGCGAAAGTCGATCCAATGGTGGCGCTGCGATACGAGTGAATGAGATGACTGGACTATTCCGAGATTTTCACTACGCTCTACGGCAATTGAAGAGGAATCCAGCATTCTCTGCAGTTGCTATCGGAACGCTCGCATTGGGAATAGGCGCGAGCACGGCTATCTTCAGCGTGGTTTATGGCGTTCTCCTGCGCTCATTGCCGTACTACAAGCCTGATCGAATTGTGCAGATTTGGGAGGTGAATTCAAGCGGTAGCCACATGCGCTTCGATGATCCCAATTTTGAAGACATGCGCGATCAAACGCACTCCTTCGAATGCATGGCCCAAATGTATTCGATCGAAGCCGCCGTTTCGATTGGGCACGAGCCAGATCGAATCAACGTTGCGCATGTCTCAAAAGATTTCTTCTCGGTAATGGGAGTGCAACCGCTAATTGGAAGGTCGTTCGCGCCAGAAGAACGGCAGTTCGGCGCTGCTGCGACCGCACTGGTCAGTTATTCATTCTGGAAGACTCGCTTGCACGAGGCTCGCGATCTCAGTACCGCGAAGATTCTGGTTTCACACATTCCGCTCGCGGTGATTGGCGTTCTGCCCCCGGGATTCGCTTTCCCTAACAGCAGCCAAATCTGGATGTCCAGAGAAAATGCGAATCCTCGATTGCCAAGCCGTAGTGCACACGATTGGCAAGTAATCGCGCGTCTACGAGACGGTGCTTCTGTTTATCAGGCCCGAGCAGATGCGTCGGCAATCGCTCACCGACTGTTCCAGCAATATGGCTCCGAGGACATGAACATGGTCGACGCCGCCGTGCTGCCCTTGCGGGATGCATTAACGGCTGCAGTTAAGCCGGCGTTGTTGGTCGTGTTTGGCGTGGTTGGCCTGCTGTTGCTGGTTGCTTGCGCGAACGTGACGAATTTGTCACTGGCACAAGCCTCGGCACGCGGTGGTGAGTTGGCAATCCGGTCAGCGCTGGGAGTCTCGCGGTGGCGCCTGGTCAGGCAGTTTCTGGCTGAGGCTCTCTTGCTCTCATTCCTTGCCAGCTGTTTTGGCATCGCCTCCGCATCTTTCGGAATACGCGCATTACGAGCATTGGCGCCGGGCAATATTCCTCGCGTAAGCGACATCTCATTGAACCTTCCTGTGCTCGCATTTGCTCTGGCGCTTTGTGTTGCCGTAGCGGGCGGCTTGGGAATACTGACTGCATTGCGGGCAACCTCAAACGACTTGCGACGCGTTTTGGCAGGAAGTGGACAGCCACAAGGCTCGACCGCTCGAAGCCAAAAAGTAGGCAACACCATCGCCGCTGGACAAATCGCGATAACACTGACGTTGTTGGTCGGCGCGGGATTGCTCGGTCGCAGCATGCTTCGGGTGCTCTCAGTGCAACCCGGATTCGAAACGGAGCACGTCCTAACGATGGATCTAAAGCTGTCCGATGTTGAAGCCTCGACACAAACCCAACGCGCGCAATTCCTGGACCAGTTGATTTCGCGATTGCGAAGTTTGCCGGGAGTCCAGGCGGTCGGCGGCACTAATTCGCTTCCTCTCGCGTCTCCACCTGACGACGGCGACTTCGCAATCGTGAATCCACAACAGTTTTCGCCTGACCAGCGGAATTTTATTGACCGCAGTTCGCACATCACGATCGAGAAGGCTGACCCGGCGTATTTGAATGAATTCAGCAACGTGTTCAGCCAACTGTTTCACGACCCTGAACACACCGGAAACGCTGATTATGCAGTTGCCAGCGAAGGCTATTTCCAAAGTCTGGGAATTCCGCTGCTGCGCGGCAGATTGTTTAACGACGCCGACGGGCCAACTGCTCCGCACGTCGCAGTGATCAGCGAGTCGGTAGTGAGGCTGAAGTGGCCGAACGAGGACCCGATCGGCCAAACCGTTGAATTCGGCAACATGGATGGCGATCTGCGTCCGATCATAATCGTCGGAGTCGTAGGAGAAGTGCGCACGCGAAACCTGGAGAGTACGCCACGTCCTACGATATATGTGAACTATCGTCAACGTCCGCGGGCCACTTCTGATTTCAGCATCGTCTTGCGGACCAGTTTCGATCCTGCTGCCATCTTCGCGGCAGCGCGAAGCGTGTTAACGCAGCTTGATCCGAGTGTTCCTCCGAGATTCAACACTCTGGACGAAATATTTTCCGAGTCATTGAAAAGTCGCTGGTTCAATTCGTTGCTGGTGGGCGTATTTGCGGTCACCGCATTGTTATTGGCCCTTGCAGGGGTCTGTGGTGTACTCGCCTACTCTGTCGCTCAGAGGACACGCGAGATCGGAGTGCGCATGGCGCTTGGGGCGAGCACAACCAAAGTTCTGAAAATGGTGCTGTTGCAAGGATTGATAACGTCCGTTGCGGGAGTAGCGATCGGCCTCGCCGGATCGTTCCTGCTCACGCGAACCATGCGCTCGCTGTTGTTCGAAATTGGACCAAACGATCCAGTGACCCTTGTCAGCGTGACGTTGTTGCTAGTGCTTGCGACCATGCTGGCGTCGTACATTCCCGCGCGCCACGCGGCGAAGGTCGATCCGATGGTGGCGCTAAGGTACGAGTAAGAGAAGGCGAAGATGTCGCCAATTTCCGTCGGTTGATAATTCATTCTGCAC
>QIAN01000054.1 GCA_003225005.1 Acidobacteriota bacterium
TGACTCTTGCGTCGAGAACAAGATCATCGGACAAAGAACCGATGGAGATCAAAATTTCAAATATGTTTGGGTAGGATTAGCGAAGAAGGCGAATACATGATCCACCGGGAAGGGCACCCACTGTTCGAACTGAACTTGATATTCCATGTTGCAGACTGTCGCAGCATGTTGCCACAACTGGCAGACCGTTCTGCGATCCTTCCTGAACGCGTGCAACGTTTAGACTACCCTACGAAACCATGCCTGTCCCGCTTTCCGCTATCCGCCGAGCGCAGGAATTCCTGAAACAGCATTTACCGCAGACGAGGCTTGTGGTTGCACCCTCCGTTTCACCCCGGTCGGGAGGCAATGTCTACCTAAAGCTTGAGACCGATCTGCCCACCGGATCCTTCAAGCCGCGTGGCGCGCTGTACGCGTTGTCGGTGAATCTGGCGCGGCGAAAGGTGAGGGAAGTCGTGGCTTCGAGTACGGGCAATCACGGCGCGGCCGTGGCCTATGCCGCGAAACTGCTGGGCGTGCGGGCGACGATTTTTCTGCCAGAGAATCCGAATCCCGTGAAGCGGGGAAAAATCGCTGCATTGGGCGCGAAAATTGTGGAGCACGGCGCGGATCTGATGGAAGGATTTGGGCTTGCGTCGGCATACGCGAAAGCTCAGCGGGATGTCTTCTTCCTGAACGATGCTACCGATCCTGATCTGCCGGCGGGCCCGGCGACGATCGGCTGCGAGATTGTCGATCAGCTTCCGGAGGTCGACGCAATCTACGTTCCCATGGGCGATACGGCTCTGATTCGCGGAGTCGCGTCTGCGGTGAGGCATCTCGCAAACAAGAAGGTCAGGATCATCGGAGTGCAAGCCGAGCGAGCTCCAGCCTATTACTTATCGTGGAAGCGGGGTGAGGCGGTGAGCACCGAAACTTGCGACACCATTGCCGATGGCCTGGCCACGCGCACGCCCGACGCTGAGAATGTTCGCGAGATTCGCGAGTTGGTCGACGACGTACGCCTGGTCAGCGAGCAAGAGATGCTGGGAGCGATCCGGCATCTTCTGTTTGAGGAACATGTCGCGGCGGAACCTTCGGGCGCGGCTGCCACGGCGGTTTTGCTACAAGCGAATACGGACATGCGAGGCAACACGGTGGCGATTGTAACTGGCGCGAATGTTACGCCGGAGGTGCTACGGCGGGCCGTGAATTTGCTGCGGGGTGGCTGATTTACGGTTAACTTTATAGTTACGAAACTGCGAGCCGGGAAATGGGTTTGAATCTATGAACAGGAATCCCACTCCTCATAGGGAGGCGTGTGCTGCCCCCGGTTGAGCGACCACCACGGAGATAGTGCTGCGATGGCGTATATTGAAACCGATCTTAAGTTGCGTGAGCTTTGCGAACGGGCTTCGAAAGAACACGACCACGAGAAATTGCTAGATTTAATCAAGCAGATCAATGACCTGCTCGATCAGAAGCACCGTGAATCCGGTACCCAAGACGATGATAAGCGGCAGGCCGCGCTCGCACTCGAAACATTCTTCGGCAGTCACCGAGACCGGTGGCTGAGGGAATGGCTGGAGTATCAGCCGCTGTTCATTGCCTTAGCGTCTTGAGCCCGGTTCACTGCAGGTTCAGTGTCTTTCCTTTCCCATTTTCTTACTGCGGATTTGAGGGTTGGGCAGATGGAGGCGCGACTGGTTGAGAGTCAGCGCTGGGCTGTTGTCCAACCGGATTGCCGATCACGTCACCGGAGACGATCATCTCCACGCGGCGATTAAGCTTGCGGCCGGCTGCGGTTCTGTTGTCGGCCACCGGCTCGGACTTGCCCAGGCCGCGAGCTACCGTGTTGTTGATTGAAACTCTCGAGTCCACAAGGTAATCGCGGACCGACGCAGCGCGCTTTTCGGATAGGCGCTGATTGTATTCGTCGCCGCCGATGCTGTCGGTGTGACCCTCGATTTCTAGCTTCAGGTCCGGATACGCCAGCACGATCCCTGAGATTCTCGCCAGGCGCTCTCGGGCTGCGGGTTTGAGACTGTACTGGCCGGTGTCGAACAGCACGTCGGGCATGTTGACGATGAGTCCTCGTGGCGAATCGCGGGTCTGCAATACCTGGTTGAGTTGTGCCAGCAGCCGGGCGCGCATTTCTTCTTTTTGGCGAACCGCCTCTTGTCTTTGGCGCTCGGACTCTTCCGCCGCAGTCTGAGCTTTCTGTTGCTCTGCCAGAGCCGCAGCTTGCTGTTGCTCAGCTTCCGCTCTACCTTTTTCGGCGGCTTCGCGGTCAGCTTCGGCCTGAGCGCGGCGGCGGGTGTCTTCTTCAGACTGGGCCGAAGCAGCGTTGGCCTCGCTTTCGGCCAGGGCGCGGCGGCGAGCATCTTCCTCAGACTGCGACTGGGCAGCTCTGGCGTCGGCCTCGGCCCTTTCGCGCTCTTCCTGCATGCGCCGCTGATCAGCCGCAATACGTTCTTTCTCTTTTTGGCGAAGGGTCAAGACGCGCGCGTCTTCAGCGGTCTGAGCGGCGCCACGAGCGGCGGTGCCGATTGGCGTTCTGCCTTGTTTACGCACGAGGTAGTCTTCGGCGCGTGCCAGCATTTCTTCCGCTTTGGCGAGGCTTTCTGGCGCGTACTCTTTAGCGCCTGCTGCTTTGGCAATGGCGACCGCGTTCCGCGCTTCCAGCAGATCGAGCGGGACGTTGGGCCCGGCCTGCGAAGAGGGAAGCTGACCGGGGGGCACGTCAATGATGTACTGACCGCCCTCGAGCACGTCGAATCTGGCATCGATAGGTTCTTCAAATCCTTTCGTTTCCTGGCGCAAGATATTTTCCGCGACCACGATGTTGCTCGGGTATACGACCGCGAAATAGGGTTCGGCGGTCACGATCAGTCCGAAGGCTTGCAAGTCGGTGGTGACGTCGATTTTGCTTTTGCCGTCGCTGTTGGGAACGATCTCACCCAGGTTGGCGGCTCGGCCTTCAGGTGTGATCGCCCACAGCTCATACGTGAGATATTGGGCGCCTAACTTGCCGGGGGGCTGCAGATGAGTGAGTTCGGCGCTGATGGCGAGGCGTCCAACTTTGCCGTCAACTTTGGCGTGCCCGCCAACCTCAGGCATGAGGTCGGTTCCGCGCAAGTCCACGATGGTCGAACCGCCGCGATGGCGATAGTTCACCGCCTTGGTGGTGCGCGCGTAAACCGTCACGCGGAATACGGGCCGCTGATCCATATTCTCGACCGGGGGATTTTGCTGGACGGTCGAGTCCGCGGGGTTTTGCTGCGGGGCTGAGTCTGCTGGTGGCGGGGCGGGGGCATCCTGGGCGAGTGAAAATCCGGAAATTAGCGCGAAGAGCAACGAAATAAGGGGCTTGTTCATAAGAATTCACCTCGGCAGAAGTCACTCATGTGAAGTATTTCGCCATTTCGATGACAGTTCTCGCGAGAACGTTCAAACTTTTTGAAGGCGGAGCCGGAGAGTGAAATTCACAAGTAGGAGCCTGGAAGGGTTCTTCTTGGGGGGTCCGGACCGGATTTTGCACAGGGATCAGGCCGTTGGGCGCGGAATGCAAGAAAAAAAGTAAGCGAATGCATGGCGAAAGAACCAAAAGGGCAAACACAACCTATTGTGGTGATCTTCCCGGTTAGTCGCTAGGTATCGCGCTTTCCCTAAATCACACTTTGGTAACAGCTTAACCTTCAAGTTTCTGCTTGACAATAAAGAACTTAGGGCTAAGATGTGGTCAAAAGTGGTACATAGTGGCAATAGCAGCTTTAGGTCGTGGGCAAGTGGAGCCGAAAACGAGGCGCCGGTGGAAATCCGACCCGGAGACACGAAAAACAGCTCCGACGAACCGAAAGAGACCGAACTTTGTGCCGTTTTTTACCTCCCTCGTTGCTTTCGTAGTAGCTCTTAAGGAAACACGCCAAACGCGCGACTTATTCGCCCGCAAAGACCGCGTACGCTTCGCGCCAGGCGCCCGGATCCTTCGGCGACGAAAGACATGTCGCCTCAGGATGACAGATAGAGACCATGTTTCGCGGCAATCACCCAACTCGCGTCGACGAAAAAGGACGGTTGAAGGTCCCGGCCGAGTTCAAGCGGGTGATCGACGAGAAGTACGGGCAGCAATTTTACATCACGAGCGTGGATGGAAAGGTTGCTCAAGTGTATCCCTTCGAGGAGTGGGAGCGGATCGAGCAAAAGCTCGCAGGGCTCTCCAATTTCAATCCCACGAAGAAGAAATTTCTGGACAGGACGAATTATTACGGGCAGCAGGTGGAAATGGATGGGCAAGGACGATTGTTGCTGCCGCAGTTGCTGCGCGAGTCAGGACAGATCAAGGGCGAGGTGGCAGTTCTGGGGAACCTGACGTATCTGGTCGTGCGGAACCTGGAGCTGTTCAAGCGAGAGATCGAGGAAGAGAAGTTCACGCCTGAGGATGAGAAGACGCTCGACGAACTGGGCATCTAGTGGGCGAGGGTTCAACAGACACCCCTCAAGGGGTTGGGCATGGCGGGATAAAGGTTGGCCATGTTCCGGTTCTTTTAAAAGAAGCGATCGACTTTTTAGCCGTTCGGCGCGGTGGGACGTATATCGACGCCACGGTGGGCTTGGGCGGACACAGCTTAGAAATCGCAAAACGCCTCGGCGCACCGGGACATTTGATTGGGCTCGATAAAGATCCTGCGGCGCTGGAAATCGCGCGCAGAACATTAAGTCCGGCAAGTAATCGACCGGACTGGCCGACGATTACGTTGTTGCATCGATCGTTCGCGGAAATTGCGAATGATCAACGGCCAGGCAATATCGACGGAATTCTGGCCGACATCGGGGTGAGCAGTTTGCAACTAGAAGATGCGGCGCGCGGATTCAGTTTTCAGGCGGAAGGACCGCTCGACATGCGGATGGACCCGCGGTCGGAGCTTACCGCCGAACAAGTGGTAAACCACCTTGACGAGCGCGAGCTTGCCGATGTGATTTACGAATTCGGAGAGGAAAGGAGGTCGCGGAGAATCGCCAGAGCCATTGTCCGGTCGCGGCCGATACGATCTACCGCACATCTTGCGGATGTCATATCAGCCGCGGCCCGGCCAATGAATTCTGAACAAAGGCGAATTCATCCCGCGACGCGAACTTTTCAGGCTCTTCGAATCTTCGTAAACCGCGAGTTAGACGACCTGCAGGCGCTGTTGAAAGCGCCGCCGCGGGTGCTAAAGCCGGGGGGGCGGGTGGTGATCATCAGTTTCCACTCGCTGGAGGATCGCATCGTAAAGGATGCCTTCCGCGACGGAATAAAGGACAAGTACTTCCGGGTGCTGACGAAGAAGCCGGTAATGGCAACAAAGGAAGAAAGCGATCGTAATCCGCGGGCGCGCAGCGCGAAGCTGAGGGCGGCAGAAAAAGTTTAAGAACCGGCTTCAGGCTTCAGATAAGAAAGCCTGATTGCGGTTGGTTTAAGCCTGATGGCGGACGCCCGAGGGCTGTTTAAAAGTTTAGGCTCCGGAAAACCTGCCGGGCCTCCCGGTGTAGCCGTAGAAGGCTTGCCGGGTATTTTCTCAATGCGGACGGAGGTTCGCTGGGACGTAGATGGGTTCTGGGTAGGAATTTAGGTGGAGGCGGCAGAAATGTATACAGGCACAATGATCAACGATCTGATGGCGGCTGTCGAGCGCGCGGAGCACTGCACTCGAGAGCTGGAAGCCGTCGAAACCGTGGAACTGCGGATGCTGGCATCGATGTATGCGCAGCCGATGCAGGGTGAAACCGTTTTTATGGGAGCGGCATAATGGCAGCCAGCGCAGCGGCAATTCGAGGCATGGTTCCGGCGGCACGGCCGAAGACTCTATGGACGGGTACGCCGGAAATCTACTTCACCAAAGCGATCGACAACTCGCGGCTGGTGAAGGTGGAAGATCCGCGGCGCAACCGGGAGATGAAGCAATTTTGTACGGCGCTGGTGTGCTTGTTCCTGTTGGTTTTTACGTATGCCTGGCAGCATTTCAAGGCTATTGAGTACGGTTATCAGATCGAATCGGCGAAGCGTGAGATCAGCGGCTTGAGCGAGATGAATCGGGCCCTGCGGCTGGAGCACGCCTCCTTGCGCGATCCGGAGCGCATTGATGTGATTGCGCGGCGGATCGGACTGGTTCCTCCGGAACCGGGCCAGGTAATTCGCATCGATAGTGCGACCGCGGATCCGAGCGAGCCTGTAGTGGCGAGCGCTGCGCCGGTGCGGGTGATGGCGGGCCAGTAGAGCCGGATAGCCGAGGGCGGCTGTCCCCACATAAACATATTTGGCGGTCCGCCTGAACGGTGGGCCGCCATGTTTGTCTGAGCACCAGCCCTCAGCAGTCAGTCCTCGGCATTTAGCCACTACGGCTTTTTGCAAATTGCATGATGCGCCGATGGGCTGAGTCTGAGCGCCGAATGCTGCTGCTGAGTGCTTAAGAACCATGACAACTAATTCCAACCTCGGCAAGAATTCGCGACTGTATCTGTTGGGCGCGATGCTCTTATTTTGGTGCGTGGCGATCTGCGGCCGCCTGGTCTATTTGCAGATTTTCCGTTACGGCAGCTTTGTGAGGCAGGCGGAGCATCAGCAACAGCGTGGGTTTGATGTTTCGGCGAACCGTGGCGTTATTTACGACCGCGCCGGGCGCGAGCTGGCGATGTCGATCCAGGTGGATTCGGCGTTTGCCGTCCCCACTGAAATCCCCGACCTTCCGAGCACGATCTCTTTGATCAGCCGCATCACCAAAGAAGATCCGCGTGTTGTGCTGTCCGATTGCCGCAACCACAAAACCTTTTGTTGGGTGGCGCGGAAGGCGGACGAAGAGACCATTGACCGCATCAAATCACTAAACCTGAGGGGAATTCACTTTCAGAAGGAATCGAGACGCTTCTATCCCAAGCGAGAACTGGCCGCGCAGGTCATTGGAGACGTGGGCACGGACGACGGCGGCCTGAGCGGGATTGAACGCGAGTTTGACGACGAGCTTCGCGGGCGCACGGGCAAGATGTCGATCTCGGTGGACGCGCGCAAGCAATGGTTCTCGAGCATCCAGAAGCGACCGGAGCCGGGCGAGAACCTGGTCCTCACCATTGACCAGAATATCCAGTACATTGCGGAGCGCGAACTCGAACAAGCGATGCATGACACGCAAGCCATTGCCGGCACCGTAGTGGTGGAGAATCCGCACACCGGGGAAATTCTGGCTTTGGCCAACCGGCCAACGTTCAATCCGAATCTGCGCAAGCAAGTTACCCCTGCGGCCATGAAGAACCGCGCCGTGAGCGACGTGTATGAGCCGGGATCGACGTTCAAGTTGGTGACGATTTCGGCAGCTCTGGAAGAGAAGGTCACGAATCCAAGCGAAGTGTTCGACTGCCAGATGGGATCGATTGTCTACAACGGCATGCGCATTCGCGACAGCAAACCGCATGGCTTGCTGCCGGTGTGGGGGGTGCTGGCGGAATCGAGCGATGTGGGAGCGATCAAGATTGCGCTGCGGCTGGGGGAAGACAGGTTTTACCGATACATTCGCGCCTATGGATTTGGGCAACAGACCGGGATCGAGTTGCCGGGGGAAACACGGGGACTGACCAAGCCGGTGAGCCGGTGGTCGAAAGTGTCGATCGCAGCGATTTCTATGGGGCAAGAAATTGGCATTTCGCCTTTGCAACTCACGGGCCTGATCTCAACCTTTGCCAATGATGGTGTGTGGGTTGCGCCGCGCATCGTGGCAGGAACGGTACCGTCGCATGCCGATCCAAAGACCGCGCCGCAGACGGTCACGTTTCATCCGGCCAACCAGCATCGCGTGATTTCGTCATTTACGGCGGCAGAGATGCGGTCCATGATGCAGAAAGTTGTGCTCGAAGGCACGGGGCGCAAGGCAATTCTGGAAGGATATTCGGCCGCGGGGAAGACAGGGACAGCGCAGAAAGTAGATCCGGCGACGGGCGCTTATTCGAAAACAAAATATGTCGGATCGTTCGCGGGATTTGCGCCGGTAAATAATCCGCAGATTGTGGTCGCGGTAATTCTGGATTCGGCAGTAGGACTGCACCAAGGTGGGCAAGTTTCAGCGCCAGTGTTTCGTAGAGTTGCGCAGCAGGCGCTGGAGTACCTGCACGTGCCTCACGATCTACCGCTGGCGCCGCAACATCAGTTGCTGCTGGCTTCAGCAAAGGCAAGAGATAAAGATTTGGAAGAGGGCACGCCTGACCATCCCGGAGAGCCGCTGGAGACGGCAGAGGTGAACGGGGATTCCTCAGAGCCAGCGTCTGGGGGGCCAGGTGTGGCACAGGCGCCCGTTCGGCAGGCTCAGAAGACGCCCTTAACCGCGAATGCTGCAGCCGATGGACACATCGTGCAAGCGGCAATGCGAGAGGGCGAGTTGGGGCATGAATTCCCAGTTGGAAAACGGCAAACGCTCCAGCCGACGGATCCGAGCGCAATGGATGCAGCAGCGGCAGCGCAAACCAAGCTACCTGTAAGTGGCACCGTGGTCTTAGACGTCGAGCAAGGCGGTATAGAGGTTCCGTCCTTTGTGGGAAAGACCGTGCGGGCTGCGGTTGAATCCGCCGAGGATGCCGGGCTGCAGTTGGAAGCAGTAGGCAGCGGCGTGGGCCGGCTGCAGTCGCCGCCAGCAGGAACGCACGTAGCGGCGGGCTCGCGGGTGACGGTGCAGTTCGGGCGGTAACAGACAAAAACATCTTAACCTCTGTGCTAAGCCTTCCCGTTTGACCGCCTGAAAAAGCGCATGGTACGGTAAACAGTCACACCATACTGGCAGACTAGCCGCTGCCCTCAGGCTGAGGTTTTCTTGTCCGCTGTTGAGGCGACCACGCACGAACCTTCGACTACTCCCTCCGTACGAAAAACTCCACTGAACGCCGTCCATCGCCAGATGGGGGCGAAGATGGTGGAGTTCAATGGCTGGGACATGCCAGTGGAGTATCCGGCGTCGGTTGGCGGCATCATGGTCGAGCACATGGCGGTGCGAACTGGCGTTGGCATCTTCGACGTTAGCCACATGGGAGACATCCGCCTGGCGGGACCGCAGGCGCTGGCGGCAGTGCAGCACATTTCGATGAATGATGCCTCGCGGCTGGCAGCGAGGCAAGCGCAATATTCGGCGCTACTCTATCCGCAGGGGACTTTCGTGGACGACGTGATCGTTCACCGTCTAGGCGAGGATGAGTATCTGCTTGTGATCAATGCGGGCACCCGCGAAAAAGATTTCAGCTGGGTGCGGGAGAATACGCGGCAATTTGACTGCGCGGTCGAGAATCTGTCAGACGACTTCACGCAGATTGCGATCCAAGGGCCGAAAGCCGTCAACCTGCTGCGGAAACTGACTGACGCAGATTTGGGCGCGGTGAGGTTTTATTGGGTCACGCGAGGATCAATATCTGGACTCAAGAACATTTTGATTGCGCGCACTGGTTATACGGCTGAAGACGGGTTCGAGATTTATGTTCCGGCGGATGAGGGGACTAGCACTCGGGTGTGGCATGAGATTCAAAAGGCGGGTAAGGAGTTCGGAGTCGTTCCGTGCGGCCTTGGTGCGCGCAATACTCTGCGCCTCGAAGGCAAGCTTCCGCTCTATGGCCACGAGATTTCGGATACGATCAATGTATGGGAAGCGGGACTGGACCGCTTCTGCAAGATGGAGAAAGCCGAGTTCATCGGTCGGGCCGCGCTGGAGAAAGCCAAAGCTGCGGGCGTGAAGCGCACTTTGGTGGGTCTCGAGATGACCGAGCGCGGAATCGCGCGCGATGGATATAAGGTGCAGGCTGCCGACGGTCGCGAAATTGGATATGTCACCAGTGGATCTCCGGCGCCATTTTTGAAGAAGAATATCGCACTGGCTTACGTTCCGCCGGAGTTTGCGGCGGTGGGGTCGGCTTTGCAGGTAGAAGTCCGTGGGCGGGGCGTGGGGGCGCAGGTGGTGCCGACGCCGTTTTATAAGCGGCCGAAGAAAACGGCTTAACCACAGCTGACACAGAGGGGCACGGAGGATTTTCGATTGCCGATTTGGACATAACTGGACCGGGCGACGGGAAGACCAGCAACGAGCTAGGAGCTAGACGCACTCATCATGGCCTATCCAATTGATCGTAAGTACACAAAAGAGCATGAGTGGATTCAAGCCACCGGCACGACGGCAGCCATTGGCATCACCGCCTATGCGCAGGAGTCGTTAGGCGATATCGTGTTTGTCGAGTTGCCCAAAGTGGGCGCCGAGCTATCCGCAGGGAAGACTTTTGGCACGGTGGAGTCGGCGAAGGCAGTGTCGGATTTGTATGCTCCGGCCTCGGGGACGGTCACCGAGGTCAACGGGGATTTGGCAACATCGCCGGAGAAAGTGAACAAAGATCCGAATGGCTCGTGGATGGTGAAGATCACGCTGAAGAATCCCAGCGAGTTGGGGGCACTGCTTTCCGCCGCTGACTATGAGAAGTTCGTGGCGGAAGAAGCAGGTCACTAGGAGGAGGATTGTCCATTTTCGATTTGCAATTGCCCGATTGGAACATTAGCGGGACGCTTGACAATTGGTTGGCAATTGGAGCTCCAATACTGTCCACATGGATTTTGCAGCCACTTCAACCGGCGTATTTGCTCGCGCAATCCAACTGACCTTGGGTTACATCTAATCAACTTCTTATGCGCTATTTGCCCAAATCTCCTGCTGATCGCGAAGCCATGCTCAAGGCCATTGGCTTGCGCTCGCTGGACGAATTGTTTGCTCCGATTCCTGCAGAATACCGCCTGAGCCGTGACCTGAAAGTTCCGCGCCAGATGGCGGAATCGGAAATTGTGGAATGGTTTAAGGAGCGCTCGCGGGAAAACGGTGAGGGCTACACCAGCTTCTTGGGTGCGGGTGCTTATTTTCACTACCGACCCGTCGTCATTGACTCGCTGATTTCGCGCGGCGAGTTCCTCACGGCCTACACACCCTACCAGGCGGAGATTTCGCAGGGGACGCTGCAGTCCATTTTTGAATTTCAGACCATGATTTGCGAGCTCACTGGCATGGAGGTGGCCAACGCTTCCATGTATGACGGCTCAACCGCCGCGGCCGAAGCCGTGATGATGGCGGTGCGCCTTACCGGCCGGCGTTCCGTGGTGGTCGCACGGAGTTTGCATCCTGAGTATCGCGAGGTGCTGACCACGTATGCGACGCACCAAGGGATGCCGCTGGCGGTCGTTGGTTTTGGCGATGACGGTCGCGTGAATTTGGAGGAACTCGCCAAGGCCGTTTCTGGGGAGACGGCGTGCCTTTTGATTCAGTCCCCAAATTTCTTCGGCACCATTGAGGACGCTGACGCCATTGCAGAGATCGCGCACAAGAATGGCGCCATGCTAGTGGTTTCGATTGCCGAAGCGTTATCGCTGGGAATTGTCGAACCGCCGCGGCACGCTGACGTCATTGCCATGGAAGCACAATCGTTCGGGGTGCCGGTGGCATTCGGCGGTCCCTACTGCGGGGTGATTGCCACGCGAGAGAAATTTGTGCGGCAAATGCCGGGCCGGCTGGTAGGTCAGACTACGGACAAACAGGGAAAACGTGGCTTCGTGCTGACGCTGGCGACGCGAGAGCAGCACATCCGGCGGGAGAAGGCGACGTCGAATATTTGCACCAATCAGGCGCTGGTAGCACTGATGGTCAATATCTTTATGACGATTTACGGCAAGGCCGGGCTTAGAGAGCTGGCGAAGCAAAATCTGGCAAAGACGGCGTACGCGGCCGAACAGTTCGGCAAGCAGGGCAAGCTGCTGTTTACAGGCGCACCGCGGTTCAACGAGTTCGTGGTCGCGACCAGCGAAGATCCTTATGCCATCAATAGCCGTTTGCTTGGGCACAAGACCGTTGGCGGATTGCCGTTGAAGAAATTCTTCCCCGAATTGGGGAATGCAGCTTTGTGGTGCTGCACGGAAATGACGACGCGGACGGCGATTGATACGGCCGTTGGCCTGGTCGCCGAAAGCGAGAGCTCCGTGCGCTCTTTGAAACGAGAAGCTGACGTGGAAGAGGTGGCGCGATGAAGCACATGACGCGCAAGGCCACTCGTCACGTCAATCAGAACGAAGGATTGATTTTTGAGAAATCATCCGCAGGCAAGGGCGCTTGGAAGCTGCCGCCACTGGATGTGCCGGAAGTGGACACCAAGAAGCTCCTGGGATCGTCAGAGAGAAAAGACCTGGGAAATATGCCGGAGGTCAGCGAGATCGAGATCATTCGCCACTTCACGCGACTTTCTACGTGGAATTACGCGATCGATCTGGGGATGTACCCCCTGGGCTCCTGCACAATGAAGTACAACCCACGAGTGAACGAGCATGTGGCGCGAGTCGAAGGTTTAGCCGACGGTCATCCGTATCAGCCGGAGAAAGTTTCGCAAGGCGCTCTGCGCATTCTGCAAACGCTGAGTGAATGTCTGATTGACATCACAGGGATGGATGCCATCACGCTGCAGCCCGCGGCTGGAGCGCATGGCGAGATGACCGGCCTACTGATGGTGCGGGCTTACCACCAGTCGAAGGGCAATGCGCGGAAGAAAATTCTCATTCCAGACTCGGCGCACGGAACAAATCCGGCGACTGCCGCGATGGTGAACTACGCGGTCGAGAATCTGAAATCTGATGCTCGCGGCATGGTTGACGTTGCGGCTTTGGAATCGCAGATGAACGAAGATGTCGCGGCACTCATGCTCACCAATCCCAACACGCTGGGTGTCTTCGAGCAGCAGATCCACAAGATCGCCGACATTCTCCACGCCAAGGGCGGCCTGCTTTATATGGACGGCGCGAACATGAACGCGCTGGTGGGTAAAGTGCGCCCCGGGGATTTCGGAGTGGATGTGATGCATCTGAACCTGCATAAGACTTTCTCGACTCCGCATGGAGGCGGCGGGCCGGGATCGGGACCGGTGGCGATCAAGAAAAGTCTCGAGCCGTTTCTGCCCACACCAGTCGTCATTGCCAAGCCTGATGGAACTTTGGGCTTTGAATACAACCGGCCAAAATCGGTGGGCCGCGTACGCGCCTTCTACGGTAACTTTGGGATGTTTGTTCGCGCGTTGGCTTACATCATGGCGAATGGGCCCGATGGTCTCCGGCAGACTACGGAAGACGCTGTGCTTAACGCGAACTACATGCGCAAAGGGCTCGAAGCGACTTACGATCTGCCGTATTCCACGCCGACCATGCACGAAGTCGTCTTCAGCGATAAATTACAGGCCAAAAATGGCGTCCGCACCATGGATATCGCCAAGCGGCTTATCGACTACGGATTCCATCCTTATACGACCGCGTTTCCGCTGATTGTGCCGGGCGCCATGATGATCGAGCCCACTGAAAGCGAATCCAAAGAAGAAATGGATTTATTCATCGAGGCAATGACGTCGATCGCGGAAGAAGTGCAGGAAGATCCGCAGCTTGTGCTGGATGCTCCACATTCGACGCGAGTTTCGCGGCTCGATGAAACTGCGGCGGCGCGGAAACCCGTGCTTCGTTGGAAGCCTGGGAACTGATTTTCAATTGTCTGCGGATATCTCAGGGGCTAAAGCCCGCTCTTTAGCGGCTCCAGATGGCACGTCTTCAAGCCGTGCGCCTTCCTAAAGCGATTTTGGAGCCCGCTATTGTTCAACGAACAACTCTTTAAAACATCGAAAACTCTTCAGAAACGCAGCTTGCTGAGATAGTCGTAGCTGATCTTAATGCTCTCAATCGGCGCTTGCGGCTTGTCGTGTTCGACGATGTAGTGCTTGATGCCGGCCTTCTCCGATTGCCCGAGAATGCGCTTCCAGTCAATGATGCCGCTGCCGACCTCGGTCATGTCTTTGAGCGAGTCACCGAAGTCCTGGCCCCCGGCGGCTGAAACCTTGGGGAGCTTCTTCATGTCCTTCACGTGAACAAGCGGAAAGCGTCCGGGATAGCGGTTGAAATAGGTCAGGGGATCCGCACCGGCGACCGTGATCCAGCACAGGTCCAGCTCCATTTTCACCAGGTCAGGATCACACTGCTCCAGCAGCATGTCGTAGGGCAGCTTTCCGTTTACCGGGAGGAACTCGAACCAGTGATTGTGATAGGCGAACTGAATGCCGGATTTCTTGCTGATTTCTCCGGCATGATTGAAGGTATCGATGGCACGTTTCCAACCGTCGGGCTGCTTACGCAGCTCTTCCGGTATCCACGGGCACACGATGTAACTCTGGCCGATAGTCTTAGATGAATCGATGACGGAAGGCCATTGGTCGCTGAGCACAGCGTATTCGACGTGACACGAAGGCGAGGTGAGGCCATTGCGATCGATCACGGCTCGGACCTGCTCCGGCGTGCGGCCGAAGTAGCCGGCGAATTCGACTTCCTTGTAGCCGATGGAAGCGACCTTGGCGATGGTGCCGTCGAAGGCGGCCTTCATCTGGTCGCGCACGGTATAAAGCTGCAAGCCGATCTTTTCAATTCGGTTCTCGGCAGCGGCCGAACTCAGGTGACGAGGAAGAACTGCGGCGGCGGTAAGAATCTCGAGAAAGGTTCGGCGGTTCATGCCGGAGATAATACTAGAAGTCGTCTCATAAATGTACTGGCAACCGGCTTTTGCGATTCGCAAGCCGCGATCTGAGGACGTTACAACTTGGCTATGGCTTCAGGTTGCTCAGCAGAACAATGTCGGCCTCGCCTTTTCCCAGCGCGGCGTAGATGGAGTGTCCATCTGACGACCAGGAAACTCTGCGGGTGATGAACGTTGCTTGACGGCCAAAATCAGTAATGCGGCGCATGGGTCCTCCGGCAGTCGGCTGCGCCCATATGTCCGTGGTCGGTCCGTCTGTCAGCAGCACCGCTAGCCACTTGCCGTCTGGGGAGAGCACCGGTTGCATTAGCAACCAGCTTGACAGGCGCGATCCCGAAATTCGAGCCAACCTCCGCGCCGGGCCATTTTCTGGCTCGGCCAGCAGTATCTCCATGTCCGATAAGCCATTCAGAGCGGACAGACTCTGCACGAAGAAAAGCCTTCCCTCCGCATCGACTGCCGGTTTCTGTCCCTCCGCGCGTACTGACAAGTTGCCGCCGCCTGCAGGAGAGGCTTTCGCTATGCGAAATCCATTTTCGCCGGGCGGCGAGAAATACAGCCACCGGCTGTCCGGAGCCCAGCAAGCCCAACCGCCGCCGTCCGATACTTTGTGAGCTGCGCTCCCATCCGGGTTCATCAACCATAAATCAACGTTCCATGCCTTGAGTCCACGTTTCACGTAGGCAATGTACTTCCCGTCCGGAGACCAGACCGGTACGCCTATCGTGACTTGCGGATCGTGTTCGAAAGTGACCTGGCGATTCTGCTGGGTTTCAAGATTCAGTATCCACAGGTTGCCATGGCCCCCACTGTCGCTCAGATATACGAGTTCATGATCTGCCGGGGCCGCGGACGGAGTTTGCACATTGCCGGTCTGGCGCGTGATCTGCGCACCACGACGAACGTTCTGTTCTGGGCTGCCGTCCACCGGGTAGCGCCAAATATCGAACTGGATCTGCCTGCGGGTCGCGACTATATTGCCGTGCCGATCCATGTCTGGCGAGATGTATGACGTCTCTCCAAAAGTAAGTTGACGGAGATTCTTTCCCCCGGTTTGCACCGACCACAGATTCATGGTTCGCAAGTAGAGAACGGTGTCACCTCTCGAAGAGGAGTAGACGACTCCGGAGCCGTCGGGAAGCCAGGCAAAACCCTCAAGTGGATTCCCATCCTGTGTAATTGGTCGCACGTTGCCACCTTCGGCCGGCACATAAAACACGTCGTAATCAAAAGTTCTGCCGCGCTGAAATCCTAATTTCCCGTCGTCGGGAGACCAGCGCAGGTCAGAGTAGTTATATTCGGTCGGAAGAACCGTGAGCCTGCGGGGGTTCGAGCCGTCCGGATCGGCCACGGCCAGCTCAAGTTCGCCTTGATTGGAGTGGAAATAGGCGATGTGTTTGCCGTCATGGCTCAGGTCGGCGCCGCCCAAGCTGCTGACCAGCGGCCGAGCCGTTCCTCCCAGGGCGGAGATTTGCCAGATCTTTCCTTCCCCGTCCGGCTCCTGGGAAGAAGAGAAATAAATCAGCCATGAGGAATCTGGCGACCAGCGGGGGTATTGATGGTCGGCATTGTCCTGGGTCACTTGCAGCGGCGTACCTCCTGCCAGCAATCGCACCCAAATCTGCCTCCGTCCGCTGACGTCGGCCGTGAAGGCCACGGACTTGCCGTCGGGCGACAACGCCGGAAATTCTTCCATGCCCACAAAGTCGGTAAGCCGCCTCAACTCTGCGGGGGAAGAATTTTCCGCGCGCGGCCTCAGTCCGCGCGCCAAGAATCCAAGACCCGCCGCCCCAAATAGTGCCAACGCACCCAAAGCTGCTATCCCCCAGCGTCGACCCTTCCTTGCCGGGAGGGCCACAGCCGCCCCGCTTCCTGTTTCCTCACGGCTGAGCAATTCCAGATTGAATGCCAGGTCGCGCGCCGATTGAAACCGTTCCGCCGGATCCTTTTCCAGACAGCGATCAACCATGCGCCCCAGTGCCGGAGGAAGACTGCGCCCGCTGGCAGAAAGTTGGGCGGGCTCCTCCTTGAGGATCGCGCTCAGAGTATCTGCGGCCGTCTTCCCCTCAAATGCTCGCTTTCCAGAGAGCATCTCGTACAGGATCGCGCCCTGGCTGAAGATATCGGAGCGATGGTCGACGACCTGCCCGCGCACCTGCTCGGGTGACATGTACCCCGCGGTCCCTAGCACCACTCCTACCTCTGTGAAGCTGGCCGTCGCCACCGAAGTCTCAGACGTGACCTCGGGGACGATCAGCTTGGCCAAGCCAAAATCAAGGATCTTGACCACGCCATCGCGCGTGAGGAAGAGGTTTTCCGGTTTCAGGTCCCGGTGCACAATGCCGCGCTCGTGAGCTGCTGCCAGCCCTCGCGCCGTCTGCAGGGCGAATTCCACCGCCTTGCGTACCGGAATTTCGCCCTGCTGCAGCCGCTCACGCAGCGTCTGCCCTTGAAGAAGTTCAGTGACCAGATAGGGAGCGTGTTCCTCGGTCGTGCTGAAGCCATACACCGCGAGTATGTTGGGGTGGTTGAGCGCCGCCGCTGCCCGTGCTTCCTGCTCGAAACGTCGCAGCCGATCGGGGTCCGATGCCAACTCTTTCGGCAGCACTTTGATGGCAACTTCGCGGCCCAGGCTTTCATCGCGAGCGCGATACACTTCGCCCATGCCGCCAGCGCCTAGCGACGAGACTATCTCATAGGACCCCAGTTTTATACCTCGAGGAAGGGCCATGACGCCGTGATTATAACCTTGGACTGTTTCTCAGGGGGGCGAGGGACGGGCTTCTACTCGGAAGCTAGAAGTTAGTGGGTCCGCAGAGGAATTGTTGAATGCTGATGCTGGGAAATACCCATGCACAACCATCAACAATTCCTCACGTCTGATTGTCCAGGACTTGAGCTCTATTTCGCTGAAATGTCGACGGAGGCGCGCGTGTTGTCCCAGTCGATGTTCAAGGTGCAACCGCTGCCTGACTTCTCATAGCTGATGGTGAAGTTCTCGACCGCCGATGGCAGCTTCGAGACCTTCATATCGACGCGAGCCAACTCGTCGCCTTCATACTTGTATGGAATTCCCCACTCACCAGTCTTCTTGTTGATGATGAGGGTCCATTTGTCGGCATTCGGGATCGTGAACAGAGTATAGCTGCCGGCAGGAACGTCTTTGTCGCCAACCTTAACGTCGGCGCTGGTTACGAACGCGGTGGCTTCGTTTGCGCCGGTACGCCAGACTTTGCCGTAGGGCACTAGGTCTCCATATATTTTGCGGCCTTTCATGCGTGGGCTGGAGTAATCAGTCTTGATAGTTTTGCCGCCACCGAGGTCACAGGAAGCGGAGGCAGCGGGACTGGGACGACTACCCTGGGCAGCGGCGGCGATGGTGAACGCGAGCAGTACTGCGGGAACGAGAAAGAAAACTTTGCGCATTAGATTCTCCTTGGGAGTAAGCAGCATTCAGCACTCAGCATTCAGCCAACATAAGTCCCGTGCTATGGGCGGTGAAGCTGAGGCAGGTGTTTAGACTATCCATCGGCGCGGGCGTTAGCAACCTTGGCGGCTGCCATCGGAGCCGGTGATACGGCATTTCCAGAAACTTCCTTGACCACAGAGGACACAGAGGTGCAGAGAGCAAGGGCTGAGTGCCGACTGCCGACTGCTTGCCTTGACGTTACAATCGATCCATGACGGTATTCGACGAAAAGCAAGAAGAACTGGAACGTTACGAGACCATGATGGGGGTGCCACGTGGACGCCTGGCTGTAACCATGGACACGATCACCGATGCCATGGCTCTGATCGGGCAGCATGGAGTCTATTGCCAAAGCCTGCGCTGGCCGGGAAAGCCCGTGATGGATATACAGATCATTATGAAGAGCCTTACCGACGCGAAGGAGTTAATCCAAAGCGTAATGGAAGAACTAAAAAAGAAGACTGACTGAATCCTGTTGATTTTCGAGTGCAAAAATTAAGGCAAAAGGCCAAAGACGGCCACTCCACTCGCAGTTCCGACGTATACCTTACCATTCACGATCATCGGCGTGATGAATTTGTTTCCCGCACCAAACTGGTCGCGCGAGCCGGATGCCTGGCTGCTGTTATAGAGTTCGTTGGCTAAATTGGTGGCATCGTAAGCGTGCAGTACTGCGGGGCTGCTGTTTTCCACAGCCCACACGATGGCGTTGCTGCTGCCGTTCGCAGAAATGCTCGGGGTTGCGCCGGGATACGGGAAAGCATTGCCGGTTTTCGAACTTGCCGTCGCAGCGAGTTTCGCATTCGAGATAGGGAAGGCCTCGATCGTATTTCCGACCGCGCCATAGTAAACGGTGTTGTTGAAATAGGCGGGCATGGAAAACACCGCGTCGGTAAACGCTCCTGGAATCTCCTGGTAGATATTGTCAGCCGATGGATTGAACTTACCCATAGCATTGCGATCCACAACATAGATGACGCGATCTTTTCCGGCACCGACTGCGAGCTGGTGAGTCTGTCCTCCGCTGTCAGTCACGTCGGGTAAGACGAGAACACCGCCGGAGCCCAAGTCCTCATCGGCATTCGACTCCGCGACGGTACCGGACATGGTGAAATAGTCGGCGACGGTCAAGCGTGCAGACGTGGAAAGTTTCAGGAATGAGTTGCCGAAATCATGTTGACTCGGAAACCCGTTAGCGTCGAGCGTGGTATCGAAGGTTCCGTTGGCATCGAGAAAATAGATGTTGCCATTCGAGTCGGCAGCGGGAGCGGTGCCTGACATCCAAATAGAGCCTTCACTGCCGTTGGGAGTCACATTCAAGACCTTCGTCTGGGTGAGAGTGTTGGCGTCATAACCGATGATCCAGCCCGTGTATGGCCGCTGATCGCAGTGTGAAGTCCAAGTGGTGTAAACCGTGCCGTTGAGCAGGAGTAAGCCCGCTCGTTCGGCGTACTGCCCGGCATCGAAAATCACGCTGCCACCCGTGCTGTTGTCGCCGGTTCCAGGATAGGCTGCGGTGACAGTCGCGGGACCGCCGAATAATTCAGCTCCGGTGGTGATATCTAAAGCGTGAATTCGCTGGAAGTAATTGCCCGTTGCGTTCTTGGACATGGCTACGGTGTAGAGGGCACCGTGGGGAGCGCGAGAGCGGTCGATGACGGGAGTAGAGGTGATACCGATCTCTGGCGCGATCTGGGAACAGTTGCGTGGATCGCTGGGGATTTCACCGGAACCCAACAGCGAAGCATGCCACAGAGTGGTTCCGCTATCGGCGTCGAAGGCGTAGACGCTGGCGTGCTCGCTCACCACATACAGAACGTTGTGAGTTCCTTGACCGGAAATGCTGACTTGAGAAAGGTAGACAGGCTGGCCATCCACCTTGCCGTCCACGGAGTGGAAGCCCATCTTTCCGAACTTCGTAGCATTCACGTTAGCGGGAGTGAGAACCGTTTCACTCAGATTTGCGCCGGTTCGCGCATTGTCATAGTGGTAAGTGACCACGTCGGTTTGACCTGGCATTGAACTTGGAGATGGGCTAGCTGTAACAGTGCGCGTGGAATGGTTTCCCCCGCATGCCTGGCACAAAAATGCTGCCAGCAAGGGAACAGTTAAGCCCAAAGTTCTTAGGGTTCTGCCCGAAACAGAGACACGAGAAAGGTCCATTGCTTACCGTCGCAGGCTGCCCACGCCGTCGGTTAATGGGTTGAAGCTATCACGCCGCTATCACTTAGTTGTTTGGCACACACTTGCGGTTGCCCCATGGGGGGACAGTGTCTTCTCGAATTTGAATTGGCCACGTTTGCGGCCGCCCAGCGCAGGTCTAGACCACGAGCGAGTCAGCTCTGCTACGGTTTGACGCTGACCATCACCACACCATGAGATGCGACCGACGAAGAAAACTTGCCGGTGAATTTGCCAAGATCCTTGTGCTGCCACAGATCGCGGACCGATGCAGCGAGATGATCCGGATATCCCAAGGCATCCCAAGCTGCAGTGATCTTCTCCTCAGTGCCGCCCCGATTGAACAGCACCACGGCACGGCTTCCATCTTTTAGCTGCTTCGCCCACACTTCCAGATTACCGTCCTTTCCCACGCGCTCACCTTCGCGGCCGAGCGAGTCCTGATCCACTGCAATCACTTCTTTGTTGGTGAGAATGTTCTGAATTTCAGGGCGCATGTTGCGCAGATCATTGCCGGCGATCAGTGGCGCAGCGAGGATTGACCACAGGCTGAAGTGGGAGCGATATTCTGTGTCGGTCATGCCGCCGTTACCGACTTCCAGCATGTCAGGATCATTCCAGTGGCCGGGCCCAGCGTAACTGGCGAGGCCGACTTGCAGATCCAGGTTGACAAGCATGCCATCGGAGCAGCAACTGCCGTCCGGCCATTTGGTTGAACCTTCCCACTTGTCAGAGATGTCGGCAGTGCTGCGCCACAGGTTGCCGCCAACTTCTTTCCCCCAGAGCCAGGGCTTGGCCGTTCCCCATTCGCAGATGCTCAATACAATCGACCGTCCCGATGCGTCTAGAGCTGCGCGAATGTTGGCGTAAGAAGCCTTGGCATCCTGCGTGGTGGTATTGCACCAGTCGTATTTGAGATAGTCGACGCCCCAGGCGGCGTACTGGATAGCATCCTGATACTCGTGGCCAAGGCCGCCCGGACGGCCTTGGCAGGTCTTCGATCCGGCGTCGGAATAAATGCCGAACTTCAGGCCGACCGAGTGAATGTAATCCCCGACAGCTTTCATCCCGTGAGGGAACCGCTCGGGATCAGCGACGATGTTGCTGTTCGCGTCGCGGCTCACTTGCCAACAATCGTCGATCACGATGTACTCATAGCCTGCGTCTTTCATCGCAGACTTAACCATCGCGTCGGCTGTTCCCTTGATAAGGTCTTCGCTGACGTTGCAAGCGAACTTATTCCAGGAGTTCCAGCCCATGGGAGGAGTGAGGGCAAGGCCGCTGGATGGAGCGTGCGCTTCCTGCGAAGCCAGAAAGCTGGCGGAGAGAAAAATGCTAAAGGTCGCAGCAACCACGTGCAGGTTGATTTTCATGGAAGCGTTTTACCAGAAATCGTGCGGCATTGCACTGAGATGTTGTCTATCGGTTCAGAACTGGAGCGCTGTTCCACAACTCGATACAATCTTCCGATTGACGACGTTGCTTCTCGGAGTACGACGGAGGGATCTTCGTGCCGAAACCCCTGAGTTCATTTTGGTTTGTCTTGACTTGTTTTTTCTCCTTAACTCAAATGCCAGATCCTTCCGGCGCGCAGGAGCGGGGAACCCGAACTGGAGTGTTTGACGGCCACGGCGACGTCGGCGCAGTTCTGCATGCGGGATCAGTTGATTACGACGCTTCGAAGCAAACGTACACGATTACCGGCAGCGGCGAGAATATGTGGTCCGTGGCAGATGCGTTTCAGTTTCTGTGGAAGAAAATGTCGGGCGATGTGACGCTGACCGCGGACGTTTCGTTTGCCGAGACACGAGGAAACGAGCACAAGAAGGCGGTTCTGATCTTGCGCCAGAGCCTGGACCCAGATTCCGCCTACGCGGATGTGGCGCTGCATGCTGGGGGGCTGACATCGCTGCAGTTTCGAGACAAGCAAGGAGCGGTCACACGCGAGGTGCAGTCGAATATCTCGGCGCCGAAGCGTCTGCGTATCGCCAAGCGCGGGGACTACGTTTACATTTCGCTCTCCGGCGGCACGGGAGAGCCGAACGTAGCGGGAGGATGGCTGCGAATTCCGTTGCACGGGAGCTTTTACGTCGGCCTGGGAGTTTGCTCACATGACAAGGACGCGGCGGCGAAGGCCGTATTCTCCAACGTCTCGCTGGACGCGCCCGCTCCCGCGCAATTGGAGAAGGCTGCACTCTATAGCGCACTGGAGACAATCGCAATTGACGGCACCGGCAGAAGAGTGGAGTATCTTGCGCCCGGACGCTTCGAGGCACCGAACTGGACGCGGGATGGCCGCGCGTTTCTTTTTAACCGCAATGGTCGCATCGAGCGATTGCCGGTAAGTGGGGAGACGCCTGAAGTGATTGACACCGGCTTTGCCATCCGCTGCAACAACGATCACGGCATTTCGCCGGATGCCACGCAGTTAGCGATTAGCGATAACTCGCAGGAAGACCACAACTCCATCGTTTACATGGTTCCCATCCACGGCGGAACGCCGCGCCGCATCACGCAAAAGTCTCCTTCGTATTGGCATGGTTGGTCGCCGGACGGAACAACCCTCGCATTCGTTGGCCAACGCAACGGCGAGTTCGACATCTACACGATACCCGCAGCTGGCGGCGAAGAGACCCGACTGACTACAGCCAAAGGCCTTGATGACGGTCCTGAATACTCTCCCGACGGGAAATACATTTACTTCAACTCCGAGCGCACAGGCCATATGCAGATCTGGCGAATGAAGTCGGACGGAAGCGACCAGGAGCAGATATTTTCCGACGATCGCAACAACTGGTTCCCGCACATCTCGCCCGATGGGCAATGGATGGTGTTTCTTACTTATGAAACGGACGTGACCGGCCATCCCGAAAACAAAGATGTGATGCTGCGCCTGATGTCGCTCGGTGACAAGAAAATTACGGTCCTGGCGAAATTATTTGGCGGGCAGGGAACCATCAATGTGCCATCGTGGTCCCCGGACAACAAGCGGCTTGCGTTTGTCAGTTACCTGTTAATTCCGAATTAAGCGGCAGATGACCCCGAGCCCTGTACGTCGTCCTGCATTCCTCTGTGTACCTCTGGCCCTCACTGGTCACGATCTTATGCCAGCGTGTATTTACCTCGCTCGATCACCTTCTGTGCAATCTGCTGGCGCAATTCAATCGTATTGAACGGCTCGTGCTTGGCCAGGCGGCGGAGGACGGCTAGCTGAGTACGCAGCATGTCGCCGTCGGCAACGGCGGCGATGACTTTCTTCGCCGCCGCTTCGATTTTCTCCATGGCCTGCGAGAGATAGACCCGCGTCATCGCGATCGGCATGGTAGCCGCGGCCTCGCCTTTGGTTTCGGCGATCTTCTGTGCGCGCAACACCGCCGACTCCATCGCGTAGGTTTCAATCATCATGTCGGCGATGGCGCCCATGATTTCCTGCTGGTCCTGAATCGCTTGCATGTATTTCTGCGTAGCGGCTCCGGCGGCGAAGAGGCCTAGCTTCTTGGCCTGCCCAACCAGTTTGCGCTCTTCGGCCAGAGACCCTTCAAGGCCTTCACTCGCGCTCGGGCCGGAAAGCACTTCGTCCATCAGCTTCTTGATGGCGGGCATGAGCGCCAACTGGCCGGACGTGGCGCGCTTCAGCAAGAAGCCGGTGATGATGAGGCGATTGATTTCGTTGGTGCCTTCGAAGATTCGATTGATGCGGGCGTCGCGATAGGCACGCTCTGCGGGATATTCCTCGACGAAGCCGTAGCCGCCGTAGATCTGCACGGTCTCATCGACGACATAATCGATCATCTCCGAGCCCCAGACTTTAATAATGGAGCACTCGACCGCGTATTCCTCGATGGCCTTGCGCGTTTCTTTAGCGGCATCGGCTCCGGACTTATCGACATCGGCAAGCGCGACGTCCATCATGCCTACAGTGCGGTAGACTAGCGACTCGCCGACATAGATCAGCGTGGCCATGTTGGCCAGCTTCTCGCGCACCAGACCGAAGTCGGCGATGACTTTGCTGAAGGCCTTGCGCTGCTTGGCATAGGCGATCGCGTTTTCCAGAGAGACACGGCCTCCGCCCACGCACATGGCACCGAGCTTGAAGCGGCCGACGTTGAGAATGTTGAAGGCGATCACATGCCCCTTGCCGATTTCGCCCAGCAGATTTTCGACCGGAACTTTGCAGTCGTTGAGGATGATGGGACAGGTGGACGATCCGCGAATGCCCATCTTGTGCTCTTCACCACCGACTGAGAATCCAGGGAAAGTTTTCTCGACCAGGAAAGCGGTGAACTTTTCGCCGTCGATTTTGGCGAAGACAGTGAACAGGTCGGCGAAGCCGGCGTTGGTGATCCACATTTTTTCGCCGTTCAGGATGTAGTGTTTGCCATCCTGCGAGAGCGTGGCACGTGCGCGACAGTTCATGGCATCGGAACCGGAAGAGGCCTCCGACAATGCATATGCGCCGACAATCTCGCCAGCAGCGAGACGCGGCAGGTATTTCTTCTTCTGCTCCTCAGTGCCGAAATAAACGATGGGGAGCGTGCCGATCCCGGTGTGTCCTCCCCAGGTCGTGGCGAAGCCGGCGTACTTCGCAATGTGGTCGGCGATGACTGCGGCGGTGACCTTGTCCATCTCGAGGCCGCCATAGGCCTCCGGGATCTCGGCTGAGCTTAGGCCGAGGTCGCCCGCCTTCTTCAGCAGGTCGCGAGTAATGGAGAAATCCTTGTGCTCCATCTTTTCGATATTGGGCACGATCTCGTTGACAGCAAATTCTTCTGCTGTTTGGCCGACAAGCCGGTGCTGCTCAGTGAAGTCTTCAGGCGTAAAGACTTCGTCAGGGCGGCGCTCTTCGAGTAGGAAGCTGCCGCCGGATATCCTGGAGCTGGGAACTGCCGTTGTAGCCATCATCCACCCCTTTTTAACCACAGAGGGCACAGAGGAACACAGAGGAAATTCCCGAATCGGGTCCACACTGACGCTTCTTCTGTCGTTTCCGTGAGTTTGGGACGCAAGCACTGTTATTGTAAATGACGCCGGCGAAATACTATGTCCAATCCCGCGACCGTGCTCTATCCGCCGGTCAATCAAGTCACTAACACCATTGTGACCGTGGCTATGCAAGGTACACTCTGTTCTGGGACCAGGATAGTTGGAGAGCGCTTACCAGGCTTGCCTTTTTCACGAACTCCGAAAACCGGGTCTAAAGGTTCTCAGCCAGCTTGGCTTGCCCGTAATTTATGACGGCGAAAAGCTTGACTTGGGTCATCGCTTTGATCTGCTGGTAGAGGATCAGGTTGTGGTCGAAATCAAGTGTGTCGAGGCAATACATCCAGTTGATCACGCACAGCTGCTTCCTACATGCGGCTCAGCGGCCAGAGCGTCGGTGTTCTCAATAACCTTTACGTGGCCCACTTGCGGGATGGCATAAAACGGATGGTAGACGGAAAGAGCTGGCAACAATAAAATGCCTTCCCTCGGTGGTCCCCCTGTGTCCTCTGCGGTTAAAGGTTTTCGAAAATGCCTGCAGCGCCCATGCCGCCGCCCACGCACATGGTGACGAGACCGTAGTGGGCGTTACGGCGCTTGAGCTCGCGGATGATCGTCGCCGTCAACTTCGCGCCAGTGCAGCCGAGCGGATGCCCGAGCGCAATTGCGCCACCGTTAGGATTGACCTTCTCCGGATCCAACCCCGCTTCTTTGATCACTGCGAGTGATTGCGCGGCGAAGGCTTCGTTCAGCTCGATCACGTCGATGTCAGAGAGCTTGAGCCCTGCCATCTTCAGAGCTTTCGGGATCGCGAATACCGGGCCGAGTCCCATCTCTTCCGGCTTGTATCCAGCCGTCGCGAACGAAACGTAGCGCGCCAGCGGTTTGATGCCGAGTGCCTTCGCACGCTCCGCAGACATGACTACTGTGGCGGCCGCACCATCAGAGGTTTGCGAAGAATTGCCTGCTGTCGCCGTGCCTTTAGCGTGGAACGCGGGCTTGAGCGCAGCGAGAGCTGCGAGGGACGTATCGGCGCGCGGTCCCTCATCGACCTTGAAAATAATTTCCTGGCGCTTTGGCTTCGAGCCGTTGGGCGTGGTGAAGCTCACGGGCACGGGGACGGTCTCGTCCGCGAATTTGCCAGCTTGTATCGCAGCCAGGGCTTTTTGGTGGCTGCGCAGCGAGAACTGGTCCGCGGCCTCGCGGGTGATGCCGAAACGTTGCGCGAGGCGTTCGGCGGTGAGGCCCATATTGAGGTAGGCGTCGGGATAGTGATCCACGAGCCAGGGATTCGGTGAAATTTTGTGGCCGCCCATTGGGATCATCGACATCGACTCGACGCCACCGGCGACAATGATTTCCGCGCCGCCGCTCATGATGCGCTCGGCCGCCATCGCAATCGCCTGCAGGCCGGAAGAGCAGAAACGATTGATGGTGAGCGCTGAGACCTCGACCGGCAGGCCGGCACGCAGCGAGGCAATGCGAGCGACATTCATCCCTTGCTCGGCTTCGGGCATGGCGCAGCCGAGAATCACGTCCTCAATCTCTTTGGCGTCAACCTGCGGCACACGTTCGAGCGCACCCTTGATAGCGACGGCGGCGAGTTCATCGGGACGGGTGGCGCGGAGCGTGCCTTTGAAGGCGCGTCCCACGGGCGTGCGTACGGACGAGGCGATGATGACTTCTTTCATGGCAATTCTCGGTTCTCAGTGAGCACTTAGCGCTCAGCAGTCAGCATTTAGCCACGCGGCGCTATGCCACAGTCCAAAGTATCAGATGCGCGCGACCTCCATCCCGAACCTCGGCCGAGAGTGGGTGTCAGCTACCGGTGAATTTCTGACCGGGAAAATGCTGCCGGATAAAGGCCAAAATCTTGGAGAGAAAGGACTTAGGTCCTCTACAGACGCAACTCACGGCGCTGCGCCCCCCTCGATTAGGGATGGGCTGATTTTGAGGGGAACGCAAGCTCGGATGACACATCGCGCTGTGGAATATCTACGAAGCGGAAGGCCTTGTGGACCGCAGTCGCAGTGCTCTTGCTCGCGGCGCTGGCTGTCGGCCAAGCTCAAGAGCAATAGCTGGACGTGTACATCGCGCACGTCGCCCACCATCCAACACACCCTTGGGGAAGAGGGTTACGCGAAATTCCTCAAGACAGATTGAGGTGGTCGCAGGCACCGAGACAGTAATCAATCACTTCTTGCCGGAGCTAAGCAATGCTCCCGAGGAAGTGGCAGCGGTCGCACCGGACTACTGGAAACCGAAGGCTATGGTGGCTGCGAATGCTAAGGTCAAACCGGCGACGAACGGCAAGGTCAACGCAGCGCACACCAGCAAGATGGATGACAAGGACAAACAATAGTCAAGAAAAGTTGCTCTCGTGTAGTTTGGATAAATGTCTGGCGGCCAATTCGGGAGACGAATTGGCTGGCGGTGATCTGTTCCGGTGGCAATGCTAGGGGGATCCCCCTAAAGCTAGCTTCACCGAGCACGTGTGTAGAAGTAATAATCCGCACTGTAAGTGCTTTTCGTTTCGGCGTCGCGATGAGAGGCATCACAACCCTCAGTCGGGGGCTGGCCACCGTGCGTGTGTACTCTCTGAATGGTCGTTACGGTGGTGAGTACGCCTTTGCCTGCGTGCGCCACCGCATTTAACAGCAGCCATGGAATGGATTCGGAATCAATGGAGTCGATGCTGGCCACACGTTTTCCTGTGACTTCGCTGCCATCCTTGAGCTTCCAGGTTGGGCCAGCATAGTGTCGACCGATTACCTTATCCTGACGATCACGCAACTCGGCTTCAGGAGCTGTAAGGGTCCAAGTGAACTTGCCGTCCCCCCCGGCTTGGCAGGTGTAGATCCGCGATCCGGTAGCGTGCGCGAAGAGAACAACCTCTTCACCCGCGGGCGCTTCGATCGACTCCGGCACGTCAGGAGGAGATTCTTTCTGAGCGTTGGCCAGAGGGAGCCCGAGAAGGCATGTTAATGCTCCGACCTTCAGCATTACAGCCGCACATCCCCAAGTCTTCGCATGGCGATAGATTGTAACAGCGGCCAATTTTTTAGGATTCAAGGTCAACCATGTGAAAGGTCACCTTCGCTAATTCCTCAACGTCTTCCCCGTCTTCAGGGTGTACTGAATTCGTTCTTGCGTCTTCTTCTCGCCGCACAGTGATTTGAATCCTTCGCGTTCCAAGTCGAGGATGTACTGCTCGCTGACCGGCGTGCCTGGAGTGATATTGCCAGCGCACAGAACTTCGGCGATTGTAGTGGCTAGCTTCACTTCGTAGTCGGTGATGTAGTCCCCCTGACGCATGAGGTGGACGCCCATTTTGAGCGCGGCAAGAATATTTTCGCCGGGGGCGGGGATGCCGATGCGGGGGACGGGCGGTTCGTATCCGGCGCGGACGAGTTCGAGGGCACGGGTCTTGGCGTCGGAGAGAAGGCGTTCGCGGTTCATAGTGATGTTGTCGGAATCGGAGAGAAATCCGAGGCCACGGGCTTCATGCGCGGAGGTTGCGACTTTGGCGGTGGCGATGGTTTCAAACGCGCGCTTCATAGCTTCCATGAGCTCGATGGATTCGCCGCGGCCTCCGGGACGGATTGACTCGGCGCTGTCAAGGGCGCGCAGTAGCATCTCTTTGCAGCCTCCGCCGCCGGGGAGCAAGCCAACGCCGACTTCGACCAGCCCTGTATAGAGCTCGGCGTGAGCTTGGCGGGCTGCGGCGTGTAGCGAGATTTCCGTGCCGCCGCCGAGGCATAGTCCGAAGGCGCCGACCACGACGGGCTTGGGCGAGAACTTGATGGCCTGGGTCATGCCCTGGAATTGGCGGATGGCGAGGTCGACGTCGTCCCACTCTTCTTCCTGCACGCTCATGAGCAGCAGCATGAGATTGGCGCCGACAGAAAAATTCAGGGCGTCGTTCGTGATAATGAAGGCGTCGAAATTGTGACCGGTGCCTCCGGGCGTGAGCGATTGAGTGATCAAGCTGACGAGGTCTGAGCCGAGCGAGTTCATCTTGCTGTGGAACTCGACGCAGGCCACGCCGTCGCCGAGATCGACGAGGGACGCTCCGGAATTTTTCTTTACTACTCCGTTGGATTTTTTTGCTACTGTGACCGACCACACGCCCGCGGGAACCTGAACTGGCTTGTAGGTGGAACTGGGGAGATCGAAGAACATGCGGCCAGATGCGGTCTTGGGATCGTCGGCGTACCAGGATTTCTTGCCCGAGGCGAGAAGCTTTTCGACATTGGCCGCCACCGGCTTGCCTTCTTTCTTCACGCGAGCAACGGTGGCTTCGACTCCGGCGGCGTCCCAGAGCTCGAAGGGCCCGAGTTCCCAGTTGAAACCGAGGCGCATGGCGCGGTCGAGCTCGACGATGGAATCGGAAATTTCGGGGATGCGATTGGCGGAGTATGTCCAAAGATCGGAAAGCGCTGCCCAAAGGAATGCTCCGGCTTTGTCGCCCTTTTGCGGGGTGCCTTCCAGTCCCAGGAGCGTGCGCAGGCGGGTGCCCGTGTCTTCGATGTTCTTCGCCATGTCGAGAGCGGGAAACTTCGGCTTCTGGCGGGGATGGTAGTCGAGCGTTTTCCAGTCGAGAGCAAGGCGTTCGTTTTCTTTGCCTTCTCCGCCCTTTCCTTTCTTGTAGAAGCCTCCTTGGGTTTTGTCTCCGAGCCATTTGCGGTCGAGCATTTGCTTGCAAAAATCTGGAAGCTTGAGATCGCTGCGTTCGTCAAGCCCGGCGGATAGGAGTGTCCGCCCCACACGAGCATCGGCGGGCGAGGACGCCGGCCCCACACCGGCTTGCCCAGTGGTGTTGGCAACGACGTGGCTTAGGATGTCGAGGCCTACGAGGTCAATCGTGCGGAAGGTCGCGGACTTGGGCCAGCCGACGGCTTGTCCGGTGAGCGCATCGACGTCTTCGATGGTGAGGTCCAACTCCTGCATCAGGCGCATCACGTTGAGCACTGAAAAAGTGCCGATGCGGTTGGCGATGAAGTTGGGCGTGTCTTTGGCGAGGACCACGCCTTTGCCCAGGCGCACGTCGCAGAAGTGAGAAACCGCATCGATCAGAGCGCGGTCGGCCTCAGGCGTGGGGATAAGTTCGAGCAGGCGCATGTAGCGCGGCGGATTGAAAAAGTGCGTTCCAAACCACGCCCCGCGGAAGTCGTCAGAGAAGCCTTCTGCAATCTTACTTACCGGCAGACCGCTAGTGTTAGTGGTGACAATCGTCCCGGGCTTTCGGACGGCCTCGACTTTTTTCAGCAGCGCGCGTTTGATTTCGAGATTCTCGACCACGGCCTCGATGATCCAGTCGACATCGGCCAGCTTCTTCAAATCGTCTGCGAAGTTGCCAACGCTGACCAGACGAGCGAGGGAAGGCTCCATGAAAGCTGCGGGCTTGGACTTCTTGGCCGCGTCAAGTCCGGCGGCTGCGATCTTATTTCGCATGGCCGTATCCCCACCGGGAACAACATCCGGGGGGACGATGTCGAACAGGTAGCAGGGAACACCAGCGTTGGCGAAGTGGGCGGCGATGCGTGCGCCCATGGTTCCGGCTCCGAGGATGGCAACTTTATTAATGCGCTTCATCATTTGGTTACTCTGAAATTCCCATTGCTAATGGCTCAAGAGCTTGGAGTTCTCCGCGGTCAAAGCCCGTTCAGAGCATGGGACAGTTTTACGGCTTTCGTGTAGGCCGTGTCGCGCTGGGCCCCGGGGCACAAGAATGTCTGGGATCACACCGTTGACTTCGTCCGAGCCGTCTTTGCCCAGGCGCACGCAATCCGGCATCCTGACGACCGCATGCGAATGCCTCAATGCTGCGGGGATGCCGCCGTTCGTGTAGCCGCAGCCGGTACCGCCGGTGAGTTCTCCTACGATTGTAGCCGCCTTGTTGTCCTGTAAAATCGCAGCGAAATATTCGTCGGCCGACCATGTCTCACGGTCCACCAAAACATATAGCGGCGGCCGTTCGGTCGACTCGCGGTAGCTATAGCGCAGCGGATGGAACAGCGTAGTTTTTGATTCGAGGGATGCAAAAGAGCCCGGCGGGGCATAAGGCAAGATCCCGCCGGTGAACAACACATCGCTAATCAATGAAGAGCAATCGAGCGTGCCGTCAGTCCAGACGCGGGTGCGGTCGCATGATTCCTGGCTGCGCGCGATTCCTGAACGTAAACGGGCGGAGGCTTCCTGCAAAACCCGCTTGGGCGTGGAATTGTTCTTCAAGTCGGTTTCAATGTTCTGGAGTTGCTCTTGCAACTGCTTTGTCCAGTGCTCGTGCTTGAGAAATGCCAGTCGCGACTCATGCAGAGGAACTCGGCTCAACACCCTGGGCGGCGCCTCAACCCAATCGGAGCCACCACCGTTGTTCGTGATGTCTACCAGTATGGCGGCTGCGCCGGCGGCCTGAAGTTCCGTAGAGCGGCGCACAATCGCAGCCGTGAGCTGATCCGCGGTTTCGCGTTCGACACTGTTCTCGCACTGGGTGTCGCATTCGCGTGAATTCGCCAGATGCAGCTTGCGGACTGCAAGCTCACACGCCTCGGGGAAAGCATGTTCGCTGAAGAGGGCAATGCGGATCACCCCCAGCTTAGTCCGGTCTTGCAATTGCAGAATCCCGGCGGGGAACCAATTCGCGTCACCGCCGGCAAAGCTTGTAAAGGCCGGGAGTTGCGAAAAGTCGACGCCAGGCGTCAAGGAGCGCTTGTAGCCCAGGCGGGGGCATAAGGATTGTTGCTTCGGCGCGGAGGTTGAATTCGACGAGGTTTGGCCGGCTGTTTTCTGATCCGAGGGCTTGGGCCATTTGAGTTCCAGATGGCCGTCGCCGAATGCCTTGATGAAACCTCGTAAGTTTTTTTGCGCCTGTTGCTCGTCGCACGCCTGGCGGAGCTTCGTCTCGGTCTCCTGCCGCAGCTTGGGAAGATCCATGTGGCGTTCGCGCTGGGAGCTTTCCAGATTTGCATAGTGCGCCGCCATTTCAGCTGTGAGTTGGCCAAAGTCCTCCAGCCACGGCTGAAAATCGAATTGGCCTCCGCGCCTCGGGCCAGGAACCGATTGTGCCCGGCAAGTAGTAATCAGGATGCTGACTACCAGCCACGCGAAGGTCTTCCGCGCTCCATTTCTCATGTGCAAAACACATTAGCAACTTGGTCGAGGTTATCGCAATGCCGAGAGCACAAGGGTCATGTGTCGGGTTTGGATTTGAGATATTCCAACGCAAGCCGGGCTATGTCGCGCTCGCCTTTGTAGCTCAACAGAGCCGGTGCTTCCTCGAACAGTGTCCAGAAAGCGCGCTTCACTTCGATTCGCATCTCTGGGACGATGTCGTTGATGCGGCCGGAATGGTAACGCAGTAGATAGAAGCTGACGATCTTGAATACCCGCTCGCCGTCGCCCCAGGAGCGCACGTACACGTACTTGATATCGGCCAGCTTGGTGATGGGAACCGCGGTTAGGCCCGTCTCTTCGCGGACCTCGCGCAGGGCGGTTTCCAATGGAGGTTCTCCGGGATCGACTAGGCCCTTGGGCAGGGCAATCACGCGTTTTGGCCTTTGCGCAGCACGTTTAGTTGACCTGGGAGCGCCGGTTGCGAGCGCAAGAGGCAGCTCGATGGCGGCCATCCGCCAACCGCCCTTCCCCTTCCGGATCACCACTCCGCCAGCGGAAATCTCCCGTACCATGTCCGCAAGTTAGCAGAATTACAGGAGTTAGTCACTTCGATCGCACGGGTGGGCGCGGAGGGTAACTCGGTTACGAAATCTACGGTAATACAGGGTGGCACGTACGTGGCGTATAGTCTCGGCACCTGTCTGTGGCATCTTAATAAGTAGGTGTGCAAGTGGTGCTTGAAGCAATCAGGATCGCCGCTGGAACTTTGGAGTAGGCCGTGAAAAGTCTGGACAAGATTATCCGGTCGGTGCAGGCAATTGGGCGGGAGCTTTCCGGCAAGACGGTTCTCGAACTCCCCGGACAGCGCACTCCCATCATTGGCTTGGCGTTGGGTGGTGGCTTCGCTCGCGGCATCGCGCATGTCGGCGTGCTGAAGGTCCTCGAGGAAGAAAACATTCCGGTTCGCATCGTGGCTGGGACCAGCGTGGGAGCATTAATCGGAGCATCCTACTGCAGCGGTCTGTCTCCCACGGAATTGGAAGACGTGGCCCGCTCGACTCGCTTTACAACATTCGCCCGCTGGACTCTTTCGCGCTATGGTTTTGCCAGCAACGATCGCATGATTTCCTTCCTGACCCGCACTTTGAAGGTGAAAACCTTCGAAGAGTTGCGCATTCCTCTGGGCGTCACTGCCACCGATTTCAACACTGGCGAAGGAATGGTCTTTCATTCTGGATCACTTATCGAACCGATCCGCGCCAGTTGCGCCTATCCCGGAATGTTTCTGCCGGTGAATATCCGCGGACGGTGGCTGGTGGATGGGATGTTGTCGCATCCCGTGCCCTCGCAGCCGCTGCGCGAGATGGGCGCTGAGCGCGTGCTGGCAGTTCATCTGAGAGGACATTGGGCACGAAATGGCGCCCCGCGTCATCTCTTTGACGTGATCGGACAATCTTTCGCCATCGCGCAAGACAGAATGGCTCCCCTGTGGAGGAGTGCAGCCGATCTTGTGATCGAGCCGGATGTTGCCGTTTTCGAATACGATGACTTCAAACGCGCAGGCGACCTCGTGCGCGCGGGCGAAGAGGCAATGCGGAAAGCGCTGCCTACGGTGCGGCAATGGCTGGAGGCACCCGTGGAAGCGACTCTTCCTCGGAAAACGGGGGCTCTCGGGAATGCGCGCCTCGCGACGCCCAAGCCTGCACCTATGCCTGCGGACTGACGCCGGTTGGATCCATAACGTCCCTGGAAACAGAAGCCAAATACGTCCTTGATTTCCCCTTGACCGACAGACGCGGAACCCAATATCATATCTAGTCAGACTAGTCATGTACGGAACAGCTGGGCTATGGCAAAGTCCCTAAAAAATCTCAGCAGCAGAACGACAGCAACAACCGCCCCGTCTAGCAGCCGGAATGCCGCTGGCGATTCCTGGCAGCTTCAGAGCGCGAAAGCCAAGTTTAGCGAGGTGTTTCGGCGGGCGCGAAACGAGGGGCCACAACGCATCACGCGGCAGGGCAAGGAGGGGGTGGTGATGGTTGCTGAAGAGCAATACGATCGGCTGGTGGGGAAGTCTCATCAGCCGAAAAGTCTTGTGCAGTTTTTCCGGGCATCGCCACTGGTGGGCGTCGAGTTGGACCTGGAGCGGGAACGCGACTCGGGACGCGACATTGAGCTATGAGCGGATTCTTGCTGGACACGAACTGCATCTCTGAGGTTGTCCGTAGCAAGCCGGAACCGCGCGTCCTGGAGTGGATGCAGGCGGCGGATGAAACCTTGCTGTACCTGAGCGTCCTTACGCTCGGGGAGATTCGCAAGGGTCTGGCATGGCTACCGCAGAGCAAACGGCGGACGCATCTAGAGAGCTGGCTGGAAGTGGAGTTGCAGGCCCGTTTTTCCGGGAGAATTCTGCCCATTGATGCGGCAGTCGCCGACCGTTGGGGGGTGCTTGCCGGCGCGGCAAAGCGCAGAGGAATATCCCTATCGGCTATCGACGGCTTGCTGGCCGCGACTGCGCTTCAGCATAATCTTACGATCGTTTCACGAAACGTGAGCGACTTTGCCAACACGCAAACACCCATTCTCAATCCCTGGGAAGAGTGACAATCGGTCAGTTCCCCAAGAATCGAAAACGAGCCTCCGCAAGAGGTACGGAATCGCCAGCTCCATTACGCGAGGCCCGCTGCCTTCTCCGCTTCCTCGCGAATCCGTCTCCAAGCCCGCTCCACATGCCGTTCCTGCGTGTTGGTTTGGCCAACGCAAAGCCGCAGCGTCAGCTTCCCATCCAGCTTCGTGTGTGTGAGGTAGAGGTCGCCGCTGTGGTTCAGGCACTCCATGATTGTTTGGTTTACAGCGTCTCCTCCTTTGTGGCGGAAACAGACCAAGTTTAGCGGGACGGGCGCGGCCAGCTTGAAGCGGTCATCATTCTTCACCCAATCTGCGAACTGTCGTGCTAGTTGCACGTGGCGGTGAATGTGGTATTGCAGACCCTCGACCCCGTAGTGACGAATCACGAACCACAGTTTGAGCGCACGGAAACGGCGGCCGAGCTGGATGTGCCAGTCGCGGTAATCGATCACCGCGCCTGATTCGGTTGCCTGGTTGCGAAGGTATTCGGGCTGGATGCTCAGCGTTCGAATCAGCGCTTTGCGGTCGGCGACCCAGAAACAGTTGCAGTCGAAGTTGGTGAACATCCATTTGTGAGGATTGAAGCAGTAGCTGTCGACCAGCTCGACCCCATTGTGAATGTGGCGAAATTCGGGGCAAAGCGCGGCTGTGCCAGACATAGCTGCGTCCACGTGGAGCCAAAGATTGTGCTGGCGGCAGATGCGTCCGATCTGCGGCACGGGATCAATTGCGTTCGATGAAGTTGTGCCTACGGTTGCGCAGACGAAGCAGGGAATCAAACCGGCGCTCTTATCAGTCTCGATCTGGCGAGCCAAAGCTGCTGGCCGCATGGCGAAATCTTTATCCACCTCAATCAGCCGCAAGTTTGTGCGGCCGATTCCGGTGATCATCGCAGCTTTTTCCAGCGAAGAATGGGTTTGGGTGGAAGCGTAGGCGATGAGCCGCCCATCGCATCCTTTTTCATTGCTGGTGAAACTCGTGGCGCGCTCGCGGCCAGCCAGGAGAGCGCAGAGCACGGCACTGGAGGCGGTGTCCTGCATGACGCCGCCGCCAGTGCTGGATGATAGAAACTTTTCCGGCAGGCCAAGCATGGGAACCAGCCAGTCAAGCACGTGCGTTTCCAGTTCGGTGCAGGCGGGACTCGTTGACCAGAGCATTCCCTGAACGCCCAGGCCTGAGGACAGAAGATCCCCGAGAATCGAAGGCGCGGAGTTGTTGGAAGGGAAGTAAGCGAAGAAATTCGGCGATTGCCAGTGCGTGACGCCGGGAAGAATTATTTTCTCCACGTCTTTGAGCAGGGCAGCGAAGGGCTCACCGTGCAGAGGAGCACTCGCCGGCAGCGCTGCCCGAACCTCGCCTGGCTTCACTTGTGATAGCACGGGGAACGACTCGATACGATCGCGGTAATCGGCGATCCAGTCGACGACGGCGTGGCCGTGACGGCGGAATTCGTCGGATGTCATGTGAAATGATTTTTCGTCGGACACTTTGCGTGACCTCTTACCAGAGCAGATCGTATCAAAGCGAGTAGGGTTTGGCCTCCGGACATATGACAGCCGAAGAGCAAGGTCAGAGCAACGAAATCCACATCACGTCATCTGGCCGAAATAAATGCGCGTCGTGTACCCGAAGAGAACTCGATCAAACTGTTGATGCTTATCGAAAATCCGCCTCAACTCTCGCAACATCGCCGCGTGATTGGGATGATTCCGATCGGGTGCGTAGGAGGACGACAGTAGGCGACCCTTCAGACCGACATAATCGAACTCCTGCCGCATGGGGAACACACGTTCTTTGAACGGCGCCGGATCGAAAAACTCCAGAATCACTGAGGTTGTGCGTTCGTGGCGAACTTCCTTGTAGTCCGTTCCGTAGGTCAGCAGCAGTTGTTCGTAGTCACGCAGAAACGGCGTCGAATCCGTATCGCGCACATTCCACAACAACACGAGCCATCCCACCGGCTTGAGTATCCGTACGAATTCTCGCCTTGCCCGCCGGCGGTCGAACCAATGCCCAGCTTGGGCGGCAGTGACAAAATCCACGCTCTGGTCTGGCAGCGCGGTCGCCTCGGCCGATCCGGTGACGCTCCTGAAGGCGGAGAAATCCGCCAGCAGCCGCTCTCCCGCCAGCCTCATGTCACGATTGGGCTCGACTCCGAAAACCTGGTTCCCATTTTCAAGTAGTGCGCGGGTCCAGATTCCCGTACCGCTGGCGATGTCGGCAATGACGTGTTCTGGCTTCAACCCACTCTCTGCCTTCAGCGTATCAATGACTTCCGAAGGATAGCCAGGGCGGTAGCGAACATAATTCTTCACCCGGTCGGAGAAGCGGCTGGTGGCGTTGGAAGCAGGCATAAGAACCAAAGGGGCAAGATTTTTCAGCTGGCAAGATTTTTCAGCTTGCCAGAAAGCCATTCTAGCGGCAGGATAGACGAGTTGTCCCTCCCACCGAATTTTCCCGGTTTCTCCAGCGCGAAGTTCCTATAGAGGAACAGGAGGGGAAGGTCCCAAATCCAGTCAGTTGCCGGGAGTTCAAGACGACATACATGCGAATCGTCATTAAAGTTGGGACAAGCCTCATCGCACCGGGCGGACAGATTGACGCGAACATTCTGCGCGCCTTGGTCGATCAATTCGACCTCTCGGAGCACGAGTACCTGATCGTTACTTCAGGGGCTATCGCGGCGGGGATGTCGGGACTAGGACTGCAGAAGCGTCCGAATGATGTTCCCGGCATGCAGGCCTGCGCGGCCGTGGGCCAGAGCCGTTTGATGCATACGTATGAGCGGCTTTTCTTCGGTAAGAAAGTGGTATCGCAATTGTTGCTGTCGAGTGACGACTTCACTTCGCCGGTTCGCTACCGCAACCTGCAGAATGCGCTGGCCGAGCTGCTTTCGCTGGGAGTAGTGCCCATCGTCAATGAGAATGACAGCGTCTCGGTGCGCGAACTGGTTGGGGCCTTCGGCGACAACGACGAACTGAGCGCGCTATTGGCTGCAACCGTCAAGGCTGACTGGCTGTTGCTGCTGACGGATGTTGACGGCTTCTTCGTCCCCAAGGGGCGCAAGAAACCGCGGTTGCAACGTGTGATTCGCAAGCTAACCCCGGCTTTGGAAGCGCAGTGCAACGGAAAAAGCAAGCTGGGTCGGGGCGGCATGATCTCAAAGCTACGGGCAGCGAAACTGGCCAGCGAGGCGGGAGTGCATGTGGCTATCGTGAATGGCCGGCATCCGCAGGCGATCGCGATGGGCACTGCGCGTAAGATTGGAACATACTTTCCGCCACCGCGCGCGGGGAGATGAATTATGGCCTCTGTTGTCACTACCGTGCTCTCCACGCAGGAAAAGTTGCTGCGTGCGCGCGAGGCGATGACCAAACTGGCGCAGCTTTCCACGGACGCGAAGAATGCTTTACTTTTTGCCATGGCAGACGCGGTGGAAGCGAACCTCGATGGGATTCTGGCAGCAAATCGCGATGATGTGAAGAGCTCCGGCCTGGCCGGAGCGATGCGCGACCGTTTGTTGCTGACTCCGGCCCGCATTCAAGAAATGGCGAACGGAGTGCGCCAAGTGGCTGCTTTGCCCGATCCAATTGGCGAGACTTTAGCTGAGTGGACTCGGCCCAACGGCCTGCATATGCGCAAAGTGCGGGTACCGCTGGGTGTGATCGGAATCATTTATGAATCGCGGCCTAATGTGACTGTCGACACGGCCGTGCTCGCGCTGAAGACTGCGAACGCCATCGTGCTTCGAGGCGGCAAAGAAGCAGCGCGTAGCAATCAGCGACTCGCCGAAATCCTCGCAGCGGTACCGGGGGTGCCCGACGGCGCTATCGAGCTGCTGGATTCAAGCACCCGGGAATCTGTGCAGGAGTTAATTAAAGCGCGTGCGCTGGTAGACGTGATTATTCCTCGCGGAGGCGCGGGTCTTATCACGTTCGTCACAGAGAACTCGATCGTGCCAGTCATCGAGACCGGAGCGGGGAACTGCCACATCTTCGTCGACGAATCCGCCGATTTCGGTATGGCGGACGACATTGTTATTAACGCTAAAGCGCAGCGGCCCTCGGTTTGCAACGCAGCGGAAAAACTATTGGTGCACGAGAGGGTGGCGGCGAAGTATGTCCCGCGAATCGTGAAGAAGCTGATCGAAGCGGGCGTCGAAGTTCGCGGCGATGGAAAGTCCCGCAGCTTGGCCGCAGGATTGGATGTGGGATCCGCCGCCGAGCAGGACTGGTACGAAGAGTACTTGCGCCTGTGCCTGGCGATCCGCGTGGTCGCCGATGTGGATGAGGCCGTCGCGCATATCAACCGCTACTCAACAAAGCATTCTGATTCGATCGTGACCCGCGACGAGCCGAATGCAAGGAAATTCCTCCGAAGCGTGGATTCCGCGGCAGTTTATTGGAATGCTTCCACGCGCTTCACCGATGGCGCGGAATTCGGCTTCGGCGCCGAGATGGGCATCAGCACACAGAAGCTACATTGCCGAGGGCCGTTCGCGCTCGCGGAGTTGACTTCTTCCAAGTACGAGATTGTCGGGACTGGTCAGGTGCGGTGACTCGCAGTACATCGCGTGCAATAAAATGGTCTCCTATCCGCTCGCCCCGCGCGAATCATTTCTTAACGCCTGCCAGGGAAAGATCGTGATTCTCAGTTCACGTCGCTTCGCCCGCTTCCTCGTTTTGCCGGCCTAATTTTCAAGGGCCGACGCACCGGCAGAAACCCTCGTTCCCGCAGGTACTCCCTTTCTCTTTTAGCACGGTTTGCACAATGGCCGTAAGCGTAGGCGGAATTTCCTGAGCCCGCAGATGGTTGTCTACCGCCTCGGCCAGGTCGTCTGGAACAGTCATGGTGGCTCGCTTCATGAGCCGGTTATGCATCAGTTGGTGCGCATGGTGAAGCTGGTGATTCCAGAGACTATGCCGCAAAGCCTTACCGCAGGGGCTGGGAGGCGCGAACCAGGGTTCACGGGGGTTCACGGCCGGAGCAAACGCGCAGCGGCCATCCTGTGCTACCGTACTCTGTTTCGCTCTGGAGCCCGATGCGACTCTTTTCTGCCGTAATTTTTTCTTCGACCGTCCTGCTGTCCAGTATGTCCACTCGAGTCGGTCGTGCGCCCGAGAGACTGCCGGGCGCGCAGTCCATCTTCGGCTTTCGCGACGCCACCGCCGAGAATGCCGCCGAGGTGCGCTTCCTTGCTGTGCCTGATCCCAAACTTGCAGAGCAACATCTTCGTACGCTCACGCAAGTTCCGCATATGGCGGGCACGCCCGAAGACAAGGCTACCGCCGATTACGTGGCACAGAAATTCCGCGATGCCGGGCTCGATACGGAGATCGTCGAATTCAAAGTGTGGATGAACTATCCCTCGGAAATCAGCGTGGACGTAACTGCGCCTCCCGGCGTTACGATGCATGGTCCTACGCGCGAGCACGTCGATGGCGATCCCTACGACAACGACAGTCGAGTGGTGATGCCCTTCAATGAGATGTCTCCGTCAGGAGATGCCGAGGCCGAAGTGGTTTATGCCAATTACGGTACGCCCGAAGACTTCGAGAAGCTCGAGAAAATGAAGATCGATGTGCGCGGCAAGATCGTCGTGGTGCGCTACGGCCAGAACTTCCGCGGGGTTAAAGTTTTTGTCGCGCAGGAGCATGGGGCGACGGGCGTGATTATTTATTCCGATCCGGCTGATGACGGGTGGCGGCGCGGTGATAAATATCCGCAGGGGCCGTGGCGGCCTGATACCGGCGTGCAACGCGGGTCCGTCGGCTACATGTTCGAATTTCCCGGCGATCCCACGACCCCAGGCGTCGCATCGGTGCCTTCTCTACCAGACGCCAAGCGCATTTCGCCTGAGCAGTCGCCGCAGTTGCCAAAGACTCCAGTCACACCTCTTTCCTATCACGACGTGTCGCCGATGCTCGAACATCTGGGCGGACCTCAGTCGCCGCGGGAATGGCAAGGCGCACTACCTTTCACCTATCACGTGGGTCCGGGGCCGGTGAAAGTGAGAATGCGTCTCAAACAGGACTATCAATTCCGCACCATCTGGGACGTGATTGGCCGAGTGCGGGGATCGGAGTTGCCCGATGAGTGGGTGGTCGCGGGTAATCATCGAGACGCGTGGATCTATGGTGCGGTGGACCCGAACAGCGGAACGGCGGCGATGCTGGAGGCGGTACACGGCATCGGCGAGTTGCTGAAGTCGGGCTGGAAACCGAAGCGCACGGTCGTTTTCGGGAGTTGGGACGCGGAAGAAGAAGGGTTGATTGGCTCGACTGAATGGGCCGAGCAACACGAGCCTGACCTCGCTCTTGCCTCAGCGTATTTCAACGTGGACGTAGCGGTCTCCGGACCGAAGTTCGGCGCTTCGTCGGTGCCAAGCCTCAAGCAGTTTTTGCGTGATGTGACCAAGGCTGTCCCGAGCCCGCAGGGTGGTACGGTTTATGACGCTTGGCAGAAAGCCAATCAGCCGGTAGGGGAAGGCTCGCAACAGGAGCCGACGACCACGACCTATCGGCCTCCGGCAGCACAGGGTAAGTCCGATGTACCGGTCGGCGATCTGGGCAGCGGTTCTGACTATACTGCGTTCTTGCAACATCTCGGTGTCTCTTCGACGGATATCGGTTCTACCGGCCCGTACGGCGTTTATCACTCCGTGTTTGATAATTTCGCCTGGTTCAAGAAATTCGGTGATCCCGATTTTGTTTATGAGCAGCAAATGGCGCGCGTCTTCGGTCTGGAAATGATGCGCATGGCGGATGCCGATGTTCTGCCTTACGACTATCAAGAATACGGAAAGGAGATCGCCGCCTACATTGACACAGCGAAGAAGAGAGCTGCTGGCAAGTTTGGTGATCGTCCTGTCGATTTCAATGCCGCGTCAACCGCGGCTCGGCGCTTTGAAGAGGCTGGCGTCAAGATTGCGACCAAGCAGAAAAATCCTCCCCACGATCCAGCCAAATTGAAACAACTGAATTCGGCACTGCGCGAAGCCGAGCGGGCTTTGCTGGTCTCTGATGGACTGCCTCACCGGCCGTGGTTTCGCCATGTGATTTATGCTCCGGGCGAATACACCGGTTATGCCGCCGTGGTGATTCCGGGAGTGAACGAAGCTCTCGACAAGGGTGATGCGGAGCGGGTGCGGCAACAACTGGCGATACTGACGGCGGCGCTGGAGCGTGCAACCAGGCAACTTGAGGGATACCGGTAAAGGATCCATACAGGGGAAAGCTACCAATGACGTCCGCTCACGCGCTGGGACAGTTTCTGCGCACGTTGCCGGCTTCGGCGGCGGCGACGTTCCTTGCTCTGTTTCGTATTGTCGATCCTTTTGGCGGCCTCCCGATCTTTTTCAGTTTGACCTCGTCGTGGCCCGCGGTTGAACGCCAGCGCACCGCACTCGAGACCTCGTTTTACGTCTTCGCGATTCTTGTTGTGTTCTTGTTCTTCGGCCGCTTCGTCCTATCTTTCTTCGGCATCTCACTGCCGGTGCTGAAGATCGCGGGAGGCCTGATCGTGGCCAATACGGCCTGGGGAATGGTGACTTCAACGAGCCGCATGACTGTTGCGGAGACCGAGGAAGCCACCGACAAAGAAGATATTTCACTGACTCCGTTGGCTATGCCGCTGCTTTCCGGTCCGGGAGCCATCGGCGTCGTTTTGGCGCTGGCGGCGCACGTGGATAATTGGCTTGCTTATCTCGGCATGGTGATCGGCATTGCCGCTGTCGCTTTATCAGTTTTCTTGTTTCTGTGTATGGGGGGTCCGCTGGTGCGGCGGCTTGGTCCGGGCGCGGTGGGAGCGATCAACCGCATTTTCGGCTTTCTTATCCTGGCCATCGCCGTCCAACTAGTGTGGGACGGTGTGGCTGACTTCAAGGGATAGGTCTGGCCCCCTCAGCCCGCAACGAAATTTCCCGGAACCTTGGCCACATATTTCACGTAACACAGTCACGCGCTGGTGCGCTCCGGAGGTGCCCTGTGCTCGGAAAATCCTTCATTCGCTTCACCATGCTTCGCAAGGGAGTTCTCGCCGGTCTGCTTCTGGTTCCATTCTGTTTTGCTTCGGACCATTGGGAGTACGAAGAGACTCACACCGGTGCTCGTGACTTCACCGCTGGTGGCACGCTGCACGTGCGGCTTAGCGTGGGCGACCTGCGCATTAGCCGCGGCGATTCCAACAAAATTCATTTGCGTTACACGGTCAAGTCACGGCGCGAACGAAATGTAAAGGACGCGAAAGTTGATTTCGACGTCCTCGGTAACGATGCCAGAATCGAATTCCATTCGCCGACTTCGGGCAATACACAGTTCGATGTCGAGCTCGAAGTCCCGCCTAACACCAACCTCGACGTGCACGAAAAAGTTGGCGACATGACCGTTGAAAATGTCGAGGGCGACAAAGACTTGAGCCTAAGCGTTGGCGACATTCGGGTCGACGCCGAGCACTCGGGCTATCGCCTGGTCCATGCCAGCACCAGCATCGGCGACGTGAATGGCAACAGCTATGGCGAGACCAGCGGCTGGCTGGGCAAGACGCTGAAATATCACGGCGACGGTAAATACGAACTGCGCGCGCATGTTTCGGTGGGGGATATTACGCTGGAAGGGAAGTAGGATTCCCGCGAAATTCAACTTTGCTGCGGCAATATCTAGGTGACGTCTCCAGCGAGCTCCCTCGCAACGAGCCGCTTGGGATTTCGGCGCGCGACTCAGACGCCGCACAAGCGCCTCAACCTGTGGAAATTCCCCTGAAAAGAACCCCTAGGAGCTGCGCTCGAAGGCCGCTTTTGCGGCACGTTCATTCCGGGTTTTTGGGCATACCCCGCCCCTCTCAATCCCTTGACCGGCGCGGGGTCTGCAAAAGATGTGTGCAAAATCCAGATTTCAAAGAGCGGAGAGGTCAAAATCCTGACAACAAGGGACTTAGACCCTTTGGAAGGTCACCGATAAACTTGCCTGCAGCCCTCGGACAAACTCAAGAATCGTGCTCCAGAATGCATTCCACAATCAGCTTGACCTTGTCAGTGTAAACGCCTCTGGGTGTTGAAAAAGTCACTTCACTGCAATTGGACTCATCCGGGCTGCCGTCGGGTGGGTGCGCTTTACACAAGGCAGCCGAGCGTGGAACGGGTCAGAGACCCGTCCCGACACAAGCAAGTGCACACAAGCTGCTACTTCAGCGACACCAGTTTCTCCACTAGCTCCGAATAGTCCTTCTTGTCGATTCCATGCACCTGCTTGTTGTACTCGTCCACCTTGGACGAATAATTCATCGAGCAGAACTTCGGGCCGCACATGGAGCAGAAGGCGGCTTCTTTGTAATAGTCGTCGGGCAGGGTTTCGTCGTGCATGGAGCGTGCAGTCTCGGGGTCGAGTGAGAGCGCGAACTGCTTCTCCCAGTCGAATTTGTAGCGTGCGTAGCTGAGGGCGTCGTCGCGGTCGCGAGCGCCGGGACGCTGGCGGGCGATGTCGGCGGCGTGGGCGGAAATTTTGTAGGCGATGATGCCGTCTTTCACGTCTTTTTCGTTGGGCAGCCCGAGGTGCTCTTTCGGCGTGACGTAGCACAGCATGGCCGCGCCGTACCACCCGATCATGGCTGCGCCAATCGCCGACGTGATGTGGTCGTAGCCGGGAGCGATGTCGGTGACCAGAGGTCCCAACGTGTAGAACGGAGCTTCGGAGCAGAGCTCGACTTCTTTCTCGACCTGCTCCTTGATCTTGTCCATGGAGACGTGGCCGGGACCTTCGATCATCACTTGCACGTCGTGCTCCCAGGCTTTTTGGGTCAACTCGCCGAGGGTCTTCAGTTCGGCGAATTGGGCTTCGTCGCTGGCGTCGGCGACGCATCCGGGACGCAGGCCATCGCCGAGCGAAAAGCTGATGTCGTGCTTTTTGAAAATCTTGCAGATGTCATCAAAGCGATCATAGAGAAAATTCTGTTTGTGGTTGTAGGCCATCCACTGAGCGAGGATAGCACCGCCACGGCTTACGATGCCGGTGATGCGCTTTGAAATGAGCGGCAGATATTGAATGAGGACGCCAGCGTGGATGGTCATGTAATCCACGCCTTGCGCGGCCTGCTCTTCGATGACTTCGAGCATTACGTCTGCGTTCAAGTCTTCGACGCGTTTCACCCGGGCGATCGCTTCATAAATCGGGACCGTGCCGATTGGAACTGGAGAATGCCGCAGAATGGCCTCTCGAATTTCGTGAATGTTGCCACCGGTGGAAAGATCCATCACCGTGTCGGCGCCATAGTGGACGGCGGTGTGGAGCTTCTTGAGCTCTTCATTGACTTCTGAGGTGACAGCGGAGTTTCCGATGTTGGCATTGATCTTGCACAGCGACGCCACGCCGATGGCCATTGGTTCAAGCTCAGGATGATTGATGTTGGCGGGAATGATCATGCGGCCGCGGGCCACTTCGTCGCGCACAAGCTCGGGCGCCAGCTTCTCGCGGTGGGCAACGTAGCCCATCTCTTCGGTGATGACACCTTGGCGCGCATAGTGCATCTGCGAGAAGTTGCCATTCGAGTTTTTTTGCTTACGCCGGGCAAGCCACTCGGTGCGCGGCCTGGGGACGCTGTAGCCGTTGCCGTCATTGCCGTTCGTTCCATCGGGGGGAGTCATCGGGTCCACACTTTCCTTATTTCGAAATTATACCCGTCTCCTCCCTTTCCTCCGAATCGCGCGGATCCAGAGTGTTCTGTGCCTCCTCCTGGTTTGCTCACGCGCCTAGCCCAGCTTAGAATCAGCCGTTATGCCAAAGGAGAGACCTTCCTATGCGTTCGTTTCTTTTTTGTCCGCTACTGCTGCTCTTAGCTACTGCCAGCTTGGCCCAATCCGCTCAAGGCAACAAGCCGGCTCCCGGCTTCAGCATAGATACCATCGACAAGACGATCGATCCCTGTGGGGACTTTTACCAATACGCGTGCGGCAACTGGATCAAGAATTCTGAGATTCCGCCCGACCAGTCGCAGTGGGTGAGTTTCGTCGAATTGCATGAGCGCAATCTTGACATCGAGCACGGCATCCTGGAGAAGGCTGCCGCGGGAGGCGCGAGCCGCAATGCAATCGACCAGAAGGTTGGGGATCTGTATGGCTCATGCATGGACGAGAAATCGGTTGACGCTAAAGGAGTTGCGCCGATTAAGCCCGAACTGGACCGCATTGCTGCGGTCAGTGATAAGAGGGCGCTGATTGATGAGATTGCGCACGTACACCTGATTGGCCCCAGCCCTCTGTTCAATTTCTACTCGCAGTCGGACCTGCACAATGCGGACCAAGTCATTGCCTACATCGACCAGGGCGGGCTCACGCTGCCCGACCGCGATTACTATATCAACGATGATGCCGACAAAGTTGAGAAGCGCCAGATTCTGGTCGACTGCGCCACGCAGTTGTTTACCCTGACAGGCCAAAGTCCGCAGCAGGCGGCTAAGTCGGCGCAAACCGTCCTGGTGATTGAAACCTTGCTTGCGGCAGACTCAATGGACCGCACCAAGCGCCGTGATCCGAAGAACCGCGATCATAAGATGAGCCGCGACGAGGCGGCGGCGCTCGGTCCCAATTTTTATCTGAATCGCTACTTCACGGCGGTCGGCGCACCCAGGTTTACGCAACTCAATGTCACGAATCCTGATTTCTTCAAGCAAGTGGACGGCGTGCTGGAATCGGAGCCGCTGGATGCGTTGAAGACCTACGTAAGCTGGCATGTGCTGAATGCTGCCGCTCCGTGGCTTTCTCAGCCATTCGTGGATGCCAACTTCAAGCTTCAGCAGAAGCTCACGGGCCAAGAACAGATTCAGGCGCGTTGGAAGCGCTGCGTGAACCTTACCGACCGGGAGCTGGGCGAAGCGCTGGGACAAAGATATGTCGATGTGACCTTTGGTCCTGAAAGTAAGCAGCGCATGCTGAAAATGGTGGACACATTGGAGAAGTCTCTTGACCAAGACATTCACGCCTTGTCTTGGATGAGCGACGAAACCAAGACGCAGGCCAAGGTGAAGCTGGAGGCGATTCGCAATAAAATCGGGTATCCCGAAGTGTGGCGTGATTACAGTTCAGTCGTCATCAAGCCCGATGACCTGTTAGGAAATGTCGAACGAGCGAACGCATTCGAGGCCAAGCGTCAGATTGCAAAGATAGACAAGCCGCTCGACCGCAAGGAGTGGGGCATGACTCCTCCCACGGTGAACGCATACTACAGCTCGTCATTCAACGAGATTGTTTTTCCCGCAGGCATTCTGCAGCCGCCCTTCTTCGATAAAGCCATGGACGATGCCGTGAACTTTGGAGGCATTGGCCTGGTGATTGGCCACGAACTTACCCACGGCTTTGACGATCAGGGCAGGAAATTCGATCCGCAAGGCAACCTGCACGATTGGTGGACCGAGCAGGACGGCAAGGAATTCGAAAAGCGAGCGAGCTGCATTGCCGATGAGTATTCAAACTTCGTTGCCGTGGATGACCTGAAATTAAATGGCAAACTCACGCTCGGCGAGAATACTGCCGACAACGGCGGAGCTCGCATCGCACTGGCGGCGCTTGAGCACATGATTGCCGACGATAAGACTGGAAAAGAAGGCCAGAAGATTGATGGCTACACGCCTGAGCAGCGCTTCTTCCTGGGGTTCGGGCGAGTATGGTGCGAGAAGCGGCGTGCGGAGGTTGCGCGGTTGAGAGTGCTTACCGATCCGCACTCGCCGGGCAAGTATCGCGTGAACGGCGTGGTACAGAACATGCCTGAGTTTCAGAAGGCTTGGGGCTGCAAAGCAAGCCAACCCATGGTGGCAGAGAACGCCTGCCACGTTTGGTGAGGCTGAACGAGTCAGAAAAAAATCGTGTGGGTAGGTTAGATGGCGCAGCCAGGGATGTATTTCCCTGGCTTTTGTGTTCTCCGCATGGTGTCCCTCGGTTGGTAAGTCAAAAGTGACAAGTCTCTGACAAAGAGATGACGACAAATTGACTCGCGCGTGACTGTTCAGTGACACGGTCACGTGCCACCCGCCTTACGCTCATCCCATCGACCAAACAATTTCGATCAACTTGGACTTTCAGTTCAGGAAGAAGGTCAGGAGAAAAACAGATGAAAAGACTCTCATGGTTCGCATCGGTGATCGCGCTCGCGCTCGGTATGGGAACGGCGTCAATGCTACATGGCGACCGTCCTGTCACCGCAAAGGACAACGTTGCCCAGACGGCAAATGGCGCTTTTCGCGACGGATTGTACTTGGGACGACTTGCTGCCGAACGCGGCATCGCGCCGCGTGTCGCACGCGGCCGCTGGGCCACGGCAGAGGATCGAGCGTCTTTCACGGCTGGCTACGAACGAGGATACAAGGAACTGCTTGCCAGCCGCGCTATTTCCGACAAACCAGTGCGCCAAGCCGAGTAGTCCCCCCTGCGGCGCGACTTCGCTTCGAAGCAGATTTTGAGGGTATTGTTCTAACGCTTATTACTTGCATTTCTGAACGTCAAGTGGTGAAGGCCGGGAGTCCCCCCTCGCCTCCAACCAGTTTCGGAGCCGCAGCAATAACAGGCGTGGTTAAGTTCACGGGTGCTGTGCCGGCGGCCAGGCCGATCAGCATGTCAGCGGACCCGAGCTGTGCCAAGCAGCATCCGACGCCGTTTCTTGCCAAGGAAGTCGTTGTCGATTCGAAGGGTGGACTACAGAATGTGATCGTTTTTGTCGCAGATGGACTGGGCGAGCGAACCTTCGATCCACCCACGGAGCCGGCGGTCATTGCTCAAAAAGGATGCCTGTATCAGCCGCATGTGCTTGCCGTGCGCGCGAATCAGCCCTTGGAAGTAGTGAACAATGATTCCACGGCCCACAACATCCATCCCACGCCGGCCAACAATCGGGAATGGAATAAGGCTGAACCCCCGGGGGCTAAAGTTGAGGAGGCTTTCGCTCGCGAAGAAATCGCAATTCCGGTGAAGTGCAACATTCATCCCTGGATGCGGGGATATATCGCAGTCTTCAAGCACCCCTACTTCGTGGTGACGAAGGATGATGGCACCTTTGATCTGTCCAATCTGCCCCCCGGCACTTACACCATCAAAGCCTGGCACGAAAAACTGGGTACTGCGAGCCAGACCATCACGATTGGCGCAAACGAAAGCAAAGTCCTTAGCTTCGTCTTCAAAGGAATGTAATCGGACTCAATTCTTCCCCGGCCCTTTGAAGCCCTTGCGGCGGTGTTCGCTGTAGCGGTGCAATGCATCGAGGATAATGGGATACGCTTCGCCCGCGGGGCGTATCTCATCCACCTCGACGGCCTTGCCTTCGAGCAGCTTGTAGTCCTAGAAAAACCGTCGCAGCATAATCAGGCGGTGCGGCGGCATTTCCGTGGCCTCGTGGTAGGAGTTAAACTCGGGATCCTCGGTGGCGATGGCAATGATTTTGTGGTCCGGCTTGCCGGCGTCGATCATCGTCATCAGCCCGATGGCTCGCCCATGAATGATGGTGAGCGGCACCACGCTTTCCTGGCAGAGCACGAGGACATCGAGCGGATCATCATCTTCTGCCAGCGTTTGCGGGATGAAACCGTAGTTGGCGGGATAATAAACCGCAGAATAGAGGACGCGATCCAGCTTAATGAGTCCGCTCGTTTTGTCCAGTTCGTGCTTGACGCTCGAACCGAGGGATCTCGACGACGCAGCCGAATTCCTGTGGAAGCTAGTCGCCGGGAGTCACGTCGTGCCAAGGATGAATCATCAGATTGATTTCGAACCGATCTTAATTTTAGCGGAGAAACGCTTCGATTCCCCGGGCTGGGCTCCTCGGTCGACTCAAGAGTCGACGGATTGACAGGCGGTGAGCGGACCGTCAGGAACCTTGATTCCGGAGTCGGCGGCGCGTAGTCTTAGTGAATCGCAGATTGCTGCGGTGATGTGCCTATGGCAAGCCAGGGGAAGACATATCTAAAATTCGGGGCAGCGACTGTGGTCATCCTGCTAATGCTGGGATACCTGGCCTATACCGGAGTGCAAGACAGCAAGAGTTACTACGTCACTATCAAAGAATTGCGCACGTTGGGCGACCAGGCTTATGGCAGGCGACTCCGCGTGGCAGGAAATGTACAGTCCGGGTCAATTAAACGCGCCGGAACTCACGTGCAGTTTGTGCTTGTAGAGCAGGATCAGACTCTCTCCGTGGACTACAACGGTACAGAGGCTCCGCCCGATACCTTTAAAGATGAATCCCAGGCGCTGGCCGATGGCAGCTTCGGCCGCGACGGCGTCTTTCATGCGAAACAATTGCAAGCCAAGTGTGCGTCTAAATACGCGCCGCAGCAGGGAATTCCCGCCAACGGCATCCAGCCAGGCCAGCCGTCCAAAAGCATAACGCAGGTGCAACCACCGGCGGCGCGCGCTGCTGTGGCTAACTGAGTTTTTCTTCTCGTTATCCTCAGCGACGCTAAGGACCTGTGCACTGAAGCTCTGACCTCCAGTACACTCTTGGACGGAACGAGATCGCTCGTTTTCATCTGACAACTGTGACCGACGCCCCTCCGATCATCACCGCCACCAACGTCATCAAGCAGTTCGGGCGCTTTGCCGCCTTACGCGGCGTGAGCACTGAGTTTGGTGCGGGCAAGTTCTACGCCATCCTCGGGGACAACGGAGCAGGAAAGACAACCCTGCTGCGCATTATCGCCGGCCTGGCTCGGCCCACGGGCGGCTGCGTTTCCGTTCTCGGTATGAGTCCACGAGATGCATGCCGTGAAATTGGATACATGGCACATGCGTCGTTGCTCTACGACGAAATGAGCGGCATGGAAAACCTTCGCTACTTTGCCCGCCTCTACGGGATTGACGATGACAAGCATGGTGACCAGGCGATTCGTATGGTCGCGCTCGACCCCACGCTAAGTCGTCCCGTAGGACAGTACTCGCAAGGTATGCGGCAGCGCATGTCGCTGGCGCGAGCCATTCTGCATGATCCGAAAATATTGCTCTTGGATGAGCCCTTTTCGAACGTGGACGCCCAGTCCGCGCGCGAAATGGTTACATTATTGACGCGCATGCGCGATGCTGGAAAGACGATTCTGCTGGTCACACATCAGGCTTCACTGCTGGAAGGCGCAGCCAACAAATTCGTGCGGATGGGCGCCGGACAGGTCGTCGAATGCACAAACAGTCTTTCGGCGGCGGGGACGCTATGAGTTTGCTGTCGTCGACAACGCGGGGGACGATAACGCGGGCGACGTTGACTAAGGACATCCGGCTGGAGTGGCGCTCCAAAGACGCACTCAACTCCATGTTGTTTTTCTCTTTGCTGGTGGTGGTGATCTTTAGTCTTTCTTTCGATCCGCTGGCGGAAGAGTCGCGTCGCATTGCCGGCGGTTTGGTGTGGGTGGCATTTTTGTTCGCGGCGGTGGTCGCTCTGAACCAGACTTGGGCGCGCGAACTGCGCAATCAAGTGCTCGACGCGTACCGAGTCTCTCCAGCACCGCCCAATGCGTTATTCATGGCAAAGGCGCTGGGCAACTTTTTTATCGTCAGCCTGCTCGAAGCCCTGATGACTCCTTTGTTTATCATTTTTTACAATCTGCGCGCGCTTGGCCCGGCCTGGCAACTGATTCCCATTGGGCTTCTGGGGACGTGGGCGCTGGTCGTGAATGGGACATTCTTCGCGGCGATCTCGCTGCGCACCCGCAGCCGGGAATTGATGTTGCCGTTGCTGTTGTTTCCTATTTCAATTCCGGCTGTGCTCGGAATGGTTGCGGGTACCACCGCGATTCTCACTGGCGAAAATTCCGCGCACTTCTGGATCGTATTGCTTCTCACCTACGATGTGGTGTTTACTACTGCCTGTCTGGCATTGTTTGAAAAGGTGTTAGAGGCGGAATGAAGCGTCTGTTTCCCATCCTAGCGGTGCTCACGGCGCTGATGCTGGGCTATGCTGTTTATCAAGCGCTGGTGGTTGCGCCGACTGAGCGCACCATGGGCGACGTGCAACGGATCTTCTATTACCACGTTCCGTCAGCATGGACGGCGTTTCTGCTTTTCTTTGTCAACCTGGTTGCCTCCGTCGCGTATCTCGTGAAGCGCAATCCGAAGGTAGACGCTTTGGCCATGGTCTCGGCGGAAGTGGGCGTGGTCTTCTGCACGGTTGTGCTCGTCACCGGGCCGATCTGGGCGCGGCCGGTGTGGGGCATCTGGTGGACCTGGGACGTTCGCCTGACCTCGACGCTGGTATTGTGGCTGATTTACGTCAGCTATCTGCTTTTGCGGCGCTTCTCCGACAGCGCCCAAGCCCCCGCGCTCGCGGCCGCGCTCGCTATCTTTGGCGCTCTCGATATCCCCCTAGTCTATTTTTCCATCTGGTTCTTCCGTACGCAGCATCCACAGCCAGTAATCGGTGGCGGCGGCTCCATCGATCCGCGCATGTGGCGCGTGCTGCTGATCAACTGGATGGCATTTCTGTGTTTTGCGCTTCTTATGTGTTGGTCGCGCTATCGACTCGAGACTATGCGCCGGGAAGTGGAGGAAGCTCAGGCGCTGGAATCTTTACTGGGTGATGACAGAGGACCTTCCGCTGAGATTAGGAACCCGAAAGTCGCGCTAAATCGGAGCGGACAATGAACTCCATCAAGTTTCTTTACTCCGCTTATGCGGCCACCTGGACCATTCACCTGCTTTATATTGGAAGTTTGGTGCGACGCTATCGCCGGTTGAAACAGGAACTCAGTGAGCTGAAGCAGAAGTAAGAACGAAACGTTCGGGACAAATTTACTGCTCAGGCGAGGCCGAATTTACGATGCTTTCCAATCCGTTTGCAGGACGCTGAGGAAGTCTGGGCCGCCTCCGGAGCGCAGGAATTCGTAATTCTCGATCATGGCGGCTGTACCAACTCGCAACGACGGCGAGGGTGACTCGACGCGAATAACGCGAGCGGTGAAGCGCACCCGGACGGCGTCCGTGAGAGTTATGTGGGGAGGAAAAGTCAGCGTCACTTCGACCGGAGACCCCGTTGCAACCGCCCGGTCGAGATAAAAAAATACACCGCGCGCGCTGACGTTCTGAGTTTCCGTTTGAAATTCGTCGGCGCCCTCAAGCCGGATCAATGCGGGAAGACGCATGTCAAAGCGCCGCATCATCCGCCGTTCCTGAGAGCTCTCCTGCATTCTTAACGCGCTTTCCGAGATCATTAATTCTTCCAGACGAATTCGAATTACCAGGGAATTCAGCGGCGAGCCGCGCGTTTGAAGTCTCCATGCGTCCCAGCCGGCGGCCGTCCTAAGCTCAATCTATAGATTTATCGGCGCTTTGCAAGAGCAAAAGTGCCGATTGGAACTGAATCGGTAAATGCTTTAGCACGCCGCCCCATTCCCATGAAGGCGGACGTGCGACCAAGAGAGGCATTCCTCCACGCTAGGACTCAAAACTTGAAGCAATCCGGAGGCCATCTCGAATGGGACGATGGGATTGCTTTTCCGCCGGAAATGAAACGCTTCGAGATGCTTCGAAGATTTTGCCATCGTTCTCACGCAACACTTTGCAGAGCCTGTGTAGCAATAACTGAGGCTTGAAATTTTCTTCATCCCACTTTTGTGCCAGTGGGCGGCCATCTCTCCTCGGCCTGCAGTGCATCTGACGAGGCTTGGAACTCTGAGTAAACCGTGGGTGAGATGCACCTGGGCGAATTGCTGGCGTGGTGCGTTGCTTGACATGCTATCCGTCAGATGATTAAGTAGTTATTTATTTTTTTCCGCCAGTTCCAGGGAACAAGGTAAGCGGCAGGCGGCTTCGCCAGCGTCTGGGCCGAACTGATTTGTGTGCCGCTTCTACTCTCTCCACTGATCTGATCGATTCGGAGGAATGCGTGAAAGTAAATGGCCGTTTGTCAGGGAAAAGTCTGGTGTGGATTCGGGTCTTGAGTGTGGGGACAGTGCTGTTGCTGGTTGGGTACATGGTTCTCGGGCTGAGTTCTCGCCCACGACCGTCCGGTCAAAGTCCCAAGGAAGCGTCAGCGATCCCGCTCGCGGCTTTCTTCCCCACAGCGTCCCCGACAGTCGAAGCGACCCTTGGCTCAGGAGTTCCTGACAATTCTGGGAGAAGCGCACGTGACCTCCAGGCAGCGTTCGTCAAACTGCCCATAATGTTTGAACCGAACCGTGGACAGAGCAATTCCCCTGTGAAGTTCCTGGCGCAGGGAGCCGGCTATAGCCTCTTGCTTGACGCCGAGGGCGCGGTTCTGGCTTCGCAGCCCGCACATGATTCATCGCATCCGGGCTCAGGACTCGCGTTATTGCGCATGAAGCTGGCCGGCGCAAACCGCAGCGCTTTGGTATCGGGGGAGGAACAACTTCCGGGTAAGAGCAATTACTTTATCGGCAGCGATCCGGCAAAATGGCACCGCGACATCCCGCAATTTGCCCGCGTCCGCTACCAGAAGGTTTATCCCGGAATCGATCTTGTTTTCTACGGACACCAGGGCCAACTGGAATACGATTTCCAGGTCGCGCCCGGAGCCGATCCCGCACGCCCGGAGCTGGAATTTGATGGTTCGACGAAGCTGGAGCTGGAGGGCGGAGATTTAGTCCTGCATGGCGAAGGCGACAGCGTCCGACTTCATGCTCCGCATGTTTACCAGCTACTGGGAAGTCGTGATCAATCAGTGGAAGGCCACTTCGCGCTCCGCGCCGCCAACCGCGTTGGATTTGAGGTGGGCGGCTACGATCATAGCCGCGAGTTGATCATCGACCCGATACTGACTTATTCCACTTATTTCGGCGGCAGTGGATCGGACAACGCTTCAGTTGCGGTGGACACCGCTGGCAACATCTACCTTGTTGGCACCACTGACTCAGCCATCAACAGTTTTCCGCAACCTGCGGCTGGATCGCCGACACAGATCGGACTAAATCCCCATATTTTCGTGACCAAGCTAAATCCACTGGGTGGAACCGGTGGCGTCGAGTACTTGACCTTCCTGGGCGGCAGCGGCGCCGACACCAGCGCGGGTATCGCAGTTGACGGCGGTGGCAACGCCTTCATCGCGGGTACCACATCTTCAACAGGCTTTCCCACCACTTCCACGGCCTACCAAACGGCGCCTGCTGCGAAAGGCTCGCAATGTACGTCGGCTTGCAGGTCAGTCTTTGTGAGCGTCCTCAATTCGGCTGGCTCAGCTCTTATTTATTCGTCCTATCTTTCCGGCAATGGCGACGACATCGCCAGCGGTATGACGATCGACAACCGGAGCAATCTCTTCGTCACCGGAACGACCACGTCGAACGACCAGGCCAGCATCACGGTTGCTTTCCCTGCTGCTATGCCTCCGACCGCAAAGCAGCCGCCCTTCCAGGGTGCTTCGGGGGCACCGATTCAGTTTTTCGTGAGCAAAGTGAACACAGCGAGCGTCGGCGCGGCCAGTATTTCTTACTCCACATACTTCGGCGGAGAAACGCCCAGTAGTGCCATAGCTGTCGGCGGAGGAATTGCAGTCGATTCCACGGGCAATATTTACTTCACCGGCACGACGAACTTTCTCTTCACGGGCGGCGGTCGGCCCGTCGACTTCCCCATTCTCAATGCCTATCAGCCCTGTCTGGATCAGGCTCCGCCGACCACCATAGTCAATCCGGTGACATGTACCTACACCACGACCCCAACCGCCACCGATGCTTTTATCGCCAAGTTGAATCCGAATGTGGCTGCGGCGCAGCAGTTGTTGTGGTCGACTTACTTCGGTGGCAGCCTTGATGACGTTGGTACCAGTATCGCCGTGGATTCGGGAGCAAACGTTTACATTACTGGATACACAACTTCGACCGATTTCACTATTCCCACTAATACTCTCCCGTTTCAAAGTGCGAACGCAGGCGGCACAGATGCATTCGTCGCAAGACTTAACAATCCATCTTCGGGTGCCGTCAGCTCGACGTACTTTTCATATTTAGGAGGAAGCGGCGCGGATAAGGGCCTAGCGATCGCCGTGGATACTGCGAACGGTGCGCTGCTCACGGGGTCGACTGATTCGCTTAACCTCCCAGTTACCAACGGCGCCATTCAAAGCGCCCTGGCCGGTACACAGAGTGCTTTCTTTGCCCACATCAATACCACCACTGTCACAGGGCAGACGCCTGTCGGAGAGTACGTGACCTACTTCGGCGGGAATGGCACCGACAATGGCACTTCGATTGCTCTCGACTTGGGCCTCAACGCCTACATCGCGGGCGACACAACCTCGGCCCACTTTCCCCTGGCTGTTCCGGTGCAGAGTGCCTTCAACAGTCCTAAGGATGCCTTCGTGGCGAAGTTCGGTACGGCTGCGGTTCTGTCTGTCACCGGTACGCTGACGCTCGGATCTGGACAGAAGTACGTGAGCGCTGGCAGCCAGGCGACTTTTACCTATACGATCACGAATAACGGTCCGGATCTCGCCACCGGCATTACGTTCAGGGATGATTTGACTGGTGATCTCGCCACCTTCAGCTCCGTATCTGCATCTTCGGGGACTTGCACCCAACCGACGTCGAATAACCCTGCGGAGTGCGGCATCGCTACGCTTCAGTCCGGGTCCACGGCCACAGTAACGGTAGTCTTGACGCCGACTGCTTCGGGAGAAGGCGGTCAATTCAGTTTCAGTGGGGGCGCGGTGTCGGTTTTCTGGGGAAATCCTTTGAACATCGTTTCAGCACCCACCGTCACCGCTCTGGCTTCCGATTTCCAGGTGACGGTTGGCCCTTCGAACCAGGTGGTGTCGGCGGGACAGACTGCCCTCTACACCGTCGCCCTGACTCCACAGCCTGTGTACGGAAGCAACATATCCCTCACCTGTAGTGCAAACGTACCCAGTCAAGCCAGTTGCAACTTCACCACAAATCCCGTGATGATTCCTTCCATCAGTCCAGTCACTTCCACTCTGAATCTCACTACGACGGCCCGGCCAGTTACAACCGCCGCTGCGCCGTCACGTGGGCCGATATATGCGATTTGGCTCGGACTGCCCGGAATCGCCCTCTTGGGGATTGGTGCGGGAGAACGCAATCGTCGCGGAAAAATCCTGGCGCTGTTGCTGTGCATGCTCTTTGCCTTGCTGTTGCTTCAGCCCGCATGCTCGAGCAAGAGCACAACCACCGCCGTGGGCGGAACACCAGCGGGCACCTACACGATTACGCTTACTGCCACATCCGGTACGGCCGCACACAACTATCCGTTTACTCTGACCGTGAATTGAGGAAACAGAAGTGCGCGGATAAGGAAAGGCGTTGCAGAAGTAAAACGAAGGCTCGATTCGCCGACTAGGTCGACTTCATGCGCCTGCGGAGAGCTTGTGGTGGCTCTTGGTCTCGGCGATTCCGTATTGTCGAATCTTATAGAGCAGTGCCTTGTAGCTAATCTGCAATATCGTCGCCGCCTGCTTGCGGTTCCAATTCGTTTGTTCCAGCGCGCGTGTGATGGCCTCGGCTTCTGCCCCGTCTTTGGCATTGCGTGCCAACGACTTTAATCCGCCAGCGCCCTTAGCGGTTTTCGATGACGCCTCGCCACTGGCGCCTCCTGTCCCGTCATTCCTGGGCTGAAGCTCACTCACAGCCAGATTTTCATCCCCGAGGATCAGATAGCGCTTCAGAAAATTATTCAACTCGCGAAGATTTCCGGGCCAGGGATGGTCTTGGCATGCCTGCAGCAGCGACGGTGACAGGGGTAACGGAGGCCGCGCGTACCGCTCCGCCATGCGGCTCATGAACTGCTTCAGGAGAATTGGAATTTCTTCCTTACGTTCCCGCAGCGGCGGCAGATGGAGTGTGAAGGCGTTGAGACGATAATAAAGATCCTCGCGCAGCCGTTTTGTGGCCAATGCCTCGGGGATGTCGATATTGGTCGCCGCCAGGATGCGCACGTCGGACTTGACCACTGAGCGGCTGCCCAGGCGCGAGAATTGTCCATCCTGCAACACGTGCAGGAGCTTTGCCTGAAGCTGCGGCGGCATCTCCCCAATTTCATCGAGCAGGATCGTGCCTTTGTTGCAGATCTCAAACTTTCCCGGCTTGGCGTGCGTGGCACCGGTGAAAGCGCCCTGTTCATAGCCGAACAACTCGCTTTCCAGCAGGTCGGCGGGAACGGCGGCACAATTTACTTTCAGGAAAGTGCGATGAGCGCGCGGCGAGAGCTTGTGGACGAGCCGCGCCAGAACTTCTTTCCCGGTTCCGCTTTCGCCGAGCAGCAGCACCGGAATGTCAACGTTGGCCACAAGTGCGGCCTGCGAACGTATCTTCCGCATGGCCGGACTGGCGGCGATGAAGAACACATCCTCACCGACTTCTTCGACCTCGCCGGTAAAGGCTTGTTTTCCCTGACCCAGGCATTGGTCGATGACCGCGTCGAGTTCTGCTTTCTGGAACGGCTTGGTCAAATAGTCGTGGGCGCCCAGGCGCATGGCCTGTACCACCTTGCGCGCGTCGTTTACGCACGACAACATCACAACTTTTATGCCGGGTTTCATCCGGCGCAGCCGCTCCAGGGTTTCCAGGCCATCGATGCCAGGCATGAGCACGTCGAGCAGCACGAGATCCGGCACCATTCCCTTCTCCACGTGCTGCAGAGCCTCTTCACCGGTCGAGGCGGTTTCGACTTTGTAGTCGTCCACTTCTAGCAGCGTGCGGATATAACGAAGCATTCCGGGTTCGTCATCCACTAACAAGATCTTCGCTGGTTCGCTCATCGGTTCTTTCCTTTGCCGGCAGCAGCTGCTGCGGGTGGCTGGAAGGGAACGAGGAAAGAAAACTTACAGCCGGCACCGGGATCACTTTCTACCCAGATCTTTCCGCCCATAGCATTTACTAACCGCCGCGCGATGGCCAATCCTAATCCCATGCCTTCCTGGCTTTCGTTTCCGGGAAGACGGAAAAAATCATCGAAGACTTCCAAATGAAATTCGGGCGAAATTCCCGGGCCCGTATCCGACACGCTCACTTTCACCGAGTTGGGATGAGCGAGGTTCTGCCGGCGACGCTCTTCCGATGCCGCAGGCTGGCTGCCGGTGCGCCGGTCCCACATGTGCGGTTCCGCGTGCAACCACACGGTTCCTCCGGGCTGCGTGAATTTGAAAGAATTTTCCAGCAGGTTTGAGATTACACGTTCCAACTTCGGAGAATCAAAAGGGAAGACCGGAAGCTTGTCATTTGCCAGGAAATAAAGAGCCAATGTCCTTTGTTGAAAGCGATTCGACCATAGACGGCAAACCTCGGACAGGCACTGATTCGCATCTCCGGTTTCAAATTGCATTTTCAGGCCGCCGGTTTCGAGCACGCTGTAGGTGAGAAAGTCCTGAATGAACTGTTGCAAACGGGTGCCGCTTGTCTGCATGTCACGCAAAACGTCGCGCTGGCGATCGCTGAGAGGCCCCAGCCTCTCACTTTGCAGCAACTCCACATAACCGTTCAGAATGGAAAGAGGAGTTTTCAGATCATGCGCGGCCGACGCCAGAGCGTTCGTCGTCCGCTGAAAGCGCTCGCGCAATTCCGTGTACTCCTGCAGTAGATCCGCTGGATTAGGGACATCGGAGTCCGACCCCGATGTTTGACCGGAGTCTGTCTCCCGGGGGTTAGAGGCTCGCGTCGATTCAGAAAGACACGTGTTCTTCGCAGTTGCCATCATGGGGACCAGCGGTTGACACGGGGAGGGAAAATCCGCATTCAACCCGCAGGAAGAATGCTGTTTTTCAATGGTATGGGAGTGCTTTTTGCTTGTCAATGAAAAATACAATCCAATTACCCAAGAAAGGCAAAACCTTGCACTCTCAAGCGGATCCAACCTTCAATGGGTGGATGCCAAAGGCTGACGGTGGCGGTACGATCTAAAACGGGAACCGCCCCTGCATTGCAGGTTTGACGGTCTGAGTTGGCCGGTTTCGCCTGGCTTCGTGCCTGTTGTACCAGACTTGTTACCAGATTTGGCCCCTGAGATGCTGGAAACAGGGGTTAAAAACGGCACGGGAGGGGCCTGCGTGATCGAGAGGAGACCGGAAACCGAGAGGCGGAAATGGAGCCGACTGCCTTTGGCGATCCCCGTTTTCGTTCGCAGCCGCGATGAAAAGGGCAGAGAATTCCTCGAATTCGCTACCGCTCTCAATATCAGTGCCGGGGGGATGCTGGTGGCAGTCAAGCGCGCTCTGGCATTATCGGCGCAGGTTTCGCTTGAAATCCCTAGCGCACCTCTGGCGACATTGGCCGGACTTCCTCGGGCCTCGCGTAACATGCGCGCCAAGATGTTGCGCATGAGTCACACCGAGGGTTACCACCTTTTGGGCCTAAAGTTCTCCCGTCCCTTACTGAATCATCGGGTCACACCCACGGTCCGCGAGCGGAAGGTTGTTTCTGGTGTGTGAAAATCTTTTCCTACTTCACCGTCATGTTCCTAGCTAAGAGCCGACCAACGCAAGGAGTTACCCGTTTCGATTCCCTCGAGCCTTTGGTAAGTTGCTATTCTTCAATGACATAAGTTAATTTTAGAGGGCCTCCTCATCACCCTCTGGGTTTGGTTCTCAGGGTGCACTCGACTATAGGCGTAGGATGTCGCAGGCAAAGTGTATGAGCATCACAACTACTGTCAACCCGCTGATTCAGCCGCTGGGGGAGATGCCTCCAGACGAGGTGGTCTTCGGCCGGACGGAGGCGATGCAGGCGGTTCGTGACCGACTGAGCAAGCTCGCAGGGGCCAACGTCCCGGTGCTGATCCAGGGAGAGAGCGGCACGGGTAAGGACATCATCGCACGCATGATTCACGCCAATTCTCCATGGCGGACCGGCCCCTGGGTGAAGGTAAACTGCCCGGCCATCCCCGGGACCTTGCTCGAAAGTGAACTCTTTGGTTATGAAAAGGGAGCTTTCACGGGAGCCTACGGCACCAAACCGGGCCGGGTCGAAATGGCCCACCGGGGAACTCTGTTTCTGGATGAGATTTCTGAACTTGACTTGGGTCTGCAATCCAAGCTGTTGCAGTTGTTGCAGGATGGCCAGTTTTGCCGCATAGGGGCGCAGGAGGACAAGAAAGTTGAGGTCCGCGTAGTTTGCGCCACCAATCGAAAGCTGGAACAGGAGATTGAAAGCGGTACTTTTCGGGCGGATTTGTTCTATCGCATCAACGTGGTGAACTTGCACATGCCTGCATTGCGTGAGCGCGCTTCCGATATTCCCGACCTAGTCGACTATTTTCTTAACTACTATAACCGCAAATATAATTCTCGCGCTATGCCGATCTCCGACGAATTGATGGCCAGACTGGGCAAATACCACTGGCCGGGGAATGTGCGCGAGCTGGAGAATCTGATCAAACGCTACGTGATCCTGGGCGACGAAGAGGTCATTTCCAGCGATCTGGCCCCGCGCGAAACGGATTTCTTCAACGCCGAAATACCTATCGACGGACAGATCTCCCTGAAGAAATTAACTCGGCAGGCAGTACGTGAACTCGAGCGCAAAGTTATTCTCAAGGTACTGCAGGCCCATCATTGGAACCGTAAGCAGTCAGCGCGCGCTCTTAGCATCAGCTACCGGGCGCTGCTTTACAAGATACGCGATGCCGGTCTGCCTTCTAACAGGTCCGTCCGCAGAGGCACGGCTGAGAGTGTTGAGAATCGCCGCATCGCGGCCGACTAACCTAACAACTGCTGGCGCCTCAATCCTGAAGAACTCAAGCCAGAATATCCTGCCCGCAATCGACTAATCGCCATGGAACTTACTTATCCTAGGCAAACATTTGCGCCCTACCCACTTTTCGATTACAGAAGACCACGTAACCGCTTGATTCTAAATCAAGATACGCCGACGCTGGTTTTGGTAGATAGGGTGCTTAGTTCTAGACGAGTGCCTTATGTGGCTCCTTCCCCAACGTGCGCGCCACGAAAGTCTTTTCTGAGACCAAGGGCGATTTGGAACCATTCCTAGGAGGCGGCAAAAGTTATGAAGAGAGTACTTTGGCTGACCGTTTTGGCACTGGCCCTGCCACTGACGGCCTTTGCGGATAGCGTTGATTTCACGAATAGCGGCGGCATTCTGGCGGGGTCCAGCAATGGCCTCAGTCTGACCGGCTCTGCCTTGATCGCCGTAAAGGGACTAAACGGGTTGGGGCTCGTCACAGGCAACCACCTGGGCAGCCTCAGCTTCAGCACCGGTGCGCTGATGGCCGGCGGATCGCTGCAGATGGGCGGTACATTTGCGGCGGGCGGTTCGTTCACAATTAGCGGTAACGGTAGCAGTGGCATCCCGAATGGCACAATCTTCTCGGGTACCTTCAGCGGCCCTGCTACTTGGACTCTGGTGACTCTGGCGAACGGAACTCATAACTACACTCTAACGGGTGCAGTAGCAGGTTCTCTCAACGGTAATTTCTTCACCAATGGAGTGACCGTGCAACTAACGATCAATACTGGCCGTGGTTTTTTCAATGGTCGAACCCACATTTCGAGCGGTGACACGAGCGTCGTCGTTCCCGAACCGGGTTCATTGAGCCTCCTCGGGACCGGCTTGCTCGGTTTAGCCGGCGTCATTCGGCGCAGGCTCAAAGTCAGCTAGGCTGTTCCCAATCTCCGCCAAAAACCCGTCGCAACCCGGCGGGTTTTTTTTCTTGTGCGAAATCGCATCGCGGTGCATAGCTGCTCGGAACTCGGAACTCATGCAAGGCTCCCTAGCAAATCACCGGTAAGGTCCGCCACTCTAGCTCTCCTGAAACGGATTTAAGCTGCGGCCGAACAGGGTTCGAGGGTGACTCTGTGGCCAAGTCGGGTTAGCCGTTTGACGAAATAGCGAGTAAGTTTTTCCTGATTGAGCTGGTCGAAGTAATTGACCGCCAAGTCCTGGAAACGACATCTGCGCTGGAGCAGGTAATAGCAGACGACGAGCAAGGAATGACTGACGGCCACGATCGCTCGCTTGCGCCCCCTGTGAGCGGCGATTCGCTGGAAGAAGGCAGTGAAGTAACTGTTTTTGCACCGGGATGCGCACCAAGCACTCTGACAGAGCTTCTGGCGCAGCCAGCGGCTTCCCTTGCGAGTCTTCCCGCTTTACCTCCGCTTTCATTGTTTCCGGGGCAGACTCCCGCCCAGGAAGCCAAATGGTCAGCCGAGGGGAACTGGTTCATGTCGATCCCAATTTCGGCAATTACGCTCCAAGCCGTGGTCCGGTCGAAACCAGGGATCTCGGCTAACAGTGAGACCGCCTCGTCGAAAGGTGCATTCTGCTTTTCGATCTCGGCCTCCAGTTGAGCAATCTGGGCGTCGATGAAGTCCACCCGCTCCAGGTGTTGCTTC